>JBBKVJ010000115.1:0-3108 GCA_037968375.1 Paracoccaceae bacterium
CTGACCGAGGCCGATCTGCAAGGCCTGCCGGATTTCGTCGTGGCAGGTGCCAGGGCGGCGGCGGAGGAGATGGGCGAGGCTGGTCATGTGCTGACGCTGTCACGCTCGCTGATCGTGCCGTTCCTGCAATTCTCACCACGCCGCGATCTGCGTGAAGTGGCGTTCAAGGCCTGGGTCGCGCGCGGTGCCAATGGTGGTGCGACCGACAACCGCGAGATCGCGGCGGAAACCCTGCGGCTGCGCGAGGAACGGGCGAAGCTTTTGGGATACAAGTCCTTCGCCGCCTACAAGCTGGAACCCGAGATGGCCAAGACCCCCGAGGCCGTGCGCGCGTTGCTGATGGCGGTCTGGAAACCCGCCAAGGCACGCGCCCTGGCAGATGCCGACGTGCTGACCGGCATGATGCGCGACGATGGCGTCAACGGCGATCTGGAGGCCTGGGACTGGCGCTACTACGCCGAGAAACGCCGCCGCGCCGAGTTCGATATCGACGAGGCCGAGGTGAAACCCTACCTGGCACTCGACGCGATGATCGACGCCGCGTTCGACACCGCGACACGGCTGTTCGGCCTGCAGTTCACGCCGCTGGACGCCCCGCTGTACCACCCCGACGCCCGCGCCTGGGAGGTTACCCGCGAGGGGCGGCACATGGCGGTGTTCATCGGCGATTACTTCGCGCGCGGCTCGAAACGTTCGGGCGCCTGGTGTTCGACGATGCGCGGTCAGCGAAAACTGGGCGGCGAGGTTCGCCCCATCGTCGTCAACGTCTGCAACTTCGCGCGTCCGCCCAAGGGCCAGCCGGCGCTGCTCAGCTTCGACGACGCCCGGACGCTGTTCCACGAATTTGGCCACGCGCTGCACCAGATGCTGTCGGATGTGACCTTCGGTTTCATCTCGGGCACGTCGGTCGCCGGTGACTTTGTCGAACTGCCAAGCCAGCTATACGAACACTGGCTGCAGGTGCCCGAAGTGCTGCAACGCCATGCCCGCCATGTCGAAACCGGCGCGCCAATGCCACAGGAATTGCTCGACCGGATGCTGGCCGCCAAGAACGCCGGCATGGGCCATTCGACGGTCGAATACGTCGCCTCGGCGCTGGTCGATCTCGCGTTTCACGAAAGCGCCGCACCGGCCGATCCGATGGCGCTGCAGGCCACGGTGCTGGAGGCGCTGGGCGCGCCGCGTGCAATCCCGATGCGCCACGCGACGCCGCATTTCGCGCATGTGTTCGCGGGCGACGGATATTCGTCGGGCTATTATTCCTACATGTGGTCCGAGGTGATGGACGCGGATGCGTTCGAGGCCTTCGAAGAGACGGGCGATGCGTTCGACGCGGATACCGCGCGCAAGCTGGAAACCTACATCCTGGCGGCGGGCGGCTCGGAAGAGGCCGAGGCGCTGTATCTCAAGTTCCGCGGCAAGATGCCGGGGGTCGAGGCGTTGCTGAAAGGTCGCGGGCTATTCGACGCCTGAGGCCGCCGTTTCCCGAAATGGGGAACGGCGATACCGGGGCGTCTCGCGGGGGGGGGTCAGCTTGCCAAGGGATGGCGCGGAACCCGGTCTGGCAAAGATAACGGCGGGCCCGCCTTCAAGCGGTTGGCCGGTCGGGGTCGCCCCCGGCATCGTTGGCGGGCACACGGTGCCCTACATGCATGATTTTCGGTGATGCTCCGCGAACCGGCGGAACCGAAACCACTATCTTTTGACGCGTCGGGGGCAGGATGCCGCTGTTGGGTGAAGGGGCGGTGAAGGGGGCGTGCGGACTCTTGTCTGTTGCCGGTAGCTTTAGATACGCACCCGCCCGGAAATAGCCGCGAAGCGGCCCGGGCAGCGGCTGACCGCCCCCCGGTCAGCCGCTACGTCACCGTCAGCGCGACGATTGAAGGCAGGAGATGCTGGACCATAAAGCGGCGACCGTAATCGGTGTAGCGGCGGCCCGCGGTCAGCCTCTGCCCTCTGTTGCATCAGGTGGTTGGGGGATTTGCACGTCGTTTCGGGACCGAACCCCCTCAGCGCGCCACATCCTTGTGCACGATCACATCCGTTTGCGGATAGGTCTGCAGGATCCGCCGCCGCAGAGCCGCACCGATGTCATGCGCCGCGCGCAGGCTCTGATCGCCATCCAGCTCGATATGGATGTTCACGAAAACCGTCGACCCCGCGGTGCGGGTTTTCAGATCGTGAAAGCCGCGTACGCCGGGCCAGTCGCGGGCAATTCCGGCAATGCCTGCGACCAGGGCCGGGTCGGCGCGCCGGTCCATCAGCGCGTCCCACGCACCCCGAAAGATCGAGACCGCGCCGACGGCCAGCATCACCGCGGCCCCCAGCGCCACCACCGAATCGACCTGATAAAGCCCGTAGCGCGACGAGGCCCAAAGCGACAGGATCGCGCCCAGATTGGGCAGAAGATCGCCCATGTAATGCAGCGAATCGGCACGCACGACGCGGCTGCCGGTCTTGCGCGCCACCCGGCGCTGCCAGAACACCAGCGCCAGAGTCAGCGCAATCGACACCGTCATCACCGTGATGCCGCGTCCTTCGGCCGTCAGCGTATCCGGCGCCTCCGACAGCAGCCTGCGCACCGCCGCAAAACCGATCGCCCCTGCCGAGACCAGGATGAACAGCGACTGGCCCAAGGCGGCAAGGTCCTCGGCCGAGGAATGCCCGAAGGCGTGATCCTCATCCGCCGGACGCGCGGCATAAAGGATCGCCATCAGCCCGCCCAGCGACACCATCAGGTCCATCGCACTGTCGGCCAGCGAGGCCGCCACCGACAGCGCGCCGGTCTCGCCCAGCGCCCACAGCTTCAGCCCGACCAGCGCAAAGGCCACCGTGACCGAGGCGGCTCCGGCAGAGACATTCAGGCGGGTGGCATCGGGTGCGGGCGGCATCGGCACCTCCGGAAAGGGTTGGCTGCGAGGCCTAGCGGCGCCGGCGCGCGGCTGCAAGTGCGGTGGTCAATCGGTGGTCAATCGGCGGTCTCGATGCCCCAGAGTGCGGTCGCCTCGGCCCAGCCACGGGCACTGCCCGCCGTCACCCGGCACCAGCCCGCAGCACAGTCGCCAAGCCGCGCGATGACACCCGCCTCGGCAGAGGCAGTGGCGGGCG
>JBBKVJ010000116.1:0-3517 GCA_037968375.1 Paracoccaceae bacterium
GCGCGGCGGGCGAGGGTTTGCAGACGCGTGTCGACCGCTGCTGCGACCGCGCGACCGAAAGCGGCGTCGGGGGTGATCAGGATCGCCTGGGCGCTTTCGTCGTGCTCGGCCTGGGACAAGAGGTCGAGTGCGATCCAGTCGGGATCGTTGTCGGCATCGGCGATGACGAGAATCTCGGACGGACCCGCGATCATATCGATGCCGACGCGCCCGAAGACGCGGCGCTTGGCGGCGGCGACATAGGCGTTGCCGGGGCCGGTGATCTTGTCGACCGGGGCGACGGTTTCGGTGCCGTAAGCCAGCGCCGCGATCGCCTGCGCGCCGCCGATCCGGTAGATCGTCTCGACGCCCGCAAGCTGTGCGGCATAAAGCACCAGCGGATTGACCGCGCCATCGGGCGTCGGACAGGCGATGGCCAGCCGCGCAACCCCCGCGACCCGCGCCGGGATGGCGTTCATCAGGACCGAGGACGGATAGGATGCCGTGCCGCCCGGCACATAGAGGCCCGCCGCCGAAACCGGCGTCCAGCGCCAGCCGAGGGTGGCGCCATCGGGGTCGGTCCAGCTGGCATCTTCGGGCATCTGGCGGATGTGGTAGGCGCGGATGCGGTCTGCGGCGAGGTCCAGCGCGGCGCGATCCTCGGGCGAGACCTTGGCGCATTCGGCCGCGATTTCGTCCGGCGAAAACGCCAGCGAGGCGGGCGTGAGGTGCAGCCGGTCGAACCGCTGGGTCAGCTCGATCAGGGCCGCATCGCCGCGCGCCCGGACATCGGCGATGATCGCGGCGACGGTATCGTCGACATCCGTCGCCTCTTCGCGCTTCATCGACAGCAGGGCTGCAAAGCGGGCCTCGAAATCGGCATCTGTCGTCGTCAGGACCTGCGGCATCGGGCGCCCCTTTCGACGGCTGGCATAGCCGGGTGCGGGACGGGCCTCAAGCGGTTCGGCTGTTTCAGGGGCTTTGGCGTGCGAGACGATATTTTGCGTCAGTGTCCGGAAACAGCTAACAGGTTCGGCTACGGCTTTGACCACGGGAACACACGGGGACACATAGGTTTGGAAACACTGGCAACGATGATGGCGCGGCATGCGAAGCCAGGGCTGGTCGCGTGGATCGGGGTCAGGTCCGGGCGGCGGGCCGAGATGCTTGCAGTTGCGGCGGCGGAGTTGGGCACTGGCGGCCTGGAGGGCGATCACGCGCGGGCGGGCAAGCGGGCGCTGACGCTGATCCAGGCCGAGCATCTGGCCGTCATCGCGGCGTTGGCCGGGCGCGACGAGGTGGCGCCCGAATTGCTGCGCCGGAACATCGCGGTGGCCGGGATCAATCTGGGCGCGCTGCGGGGCCAGCGCCTGACGATCGGACGGGCGGTGGTCGAGATTACCCTGCCCTGCGCCCCGTGTTCGCGGATGCAGGAGGCGCTGGGGCATGGCGGCTACAACGCGATGCGCGGCCATGGCGGCTGGTGCGCGGAGGTGGTCGTGCCGGGGCGGGTTGCTCTGGAAGACGCGGTGGCACCTGTCGATTGACAGGCCCGGTTGCGCGGGGAAGAAAGGTTTAGGGGCAGAGGCGCCCAAGGGGGCGTTGAATGCGCGAGGGATTTCCAAAGGCGATGCCGGGCCAGGCTGTGGGTCTGCTGGGCGGGTCGTTCGATCCCGCGCATGCGGGGCATGTGCATGTCACGCTGGAGGCGCTGAAGCGGTTCGGGTTGGATCGGGTCTGGTGGCTGGTGTCGCCCGGCAACCCGCTGAAGGCCGAAGGCCCCGCACCTTTGGCGCGGCGGATGGCTGCGGCCAAGGCTGCGATGCAGCATCCGCGCGTTGTGGTCACCGATATCGAGGCACGGCTGGGCACGCTTTATACGGCGGAAACCCTGGCCGCTCTGCGGGCGGTCTATCCCGGCGTGCGCTTTGTCTGGCTGATGGGGGCCGACAATCTGGCGCAGCTGCATCGCTGGGAGCGCTGGGAGGAGATCATGGAAACCGTGCCGGTGGGTGTCATCGCGCGGCCGGGTAGCCGGACTTCGGCGCGGGTGTCGAAGGCGGCAGCGCGCTATGCAAGGTGGCGGATGCCGGCCGAGGCGGCGCGGCTGTTGCCGCTGATGCGCGCCCCGGCCTGGAGTTTCGTCAATGTGCCGATGCGCGATATCTCGTCCAGCGCGATCCGGGCAAGCGGTGGCTGGACGCGCTAGACGCGGGAGGTTGGGCCCGCGTTCACGCGATTGCGACCGCTGGCGCTGACCGCGATGTGCACTAGGTTGTTGCGGTGCCCCTTGCGATTTGGTTTTGTGGACAGATGAACGGAATTCCTTTGAAACCGACCCGGCGAAGCGTCCTTGGCGGGCTGTTGGCAGGCGCTGCCGCCGTGCCAGCACTGGCAAATGCGCCCGAACGCTCGATCCGGCCCAATCCGCGCGGTGCTGCCACGGCGGCGCCGGACAAGGTGTCAGCGACGCCTGCCGAGGCGATTGTCACTGACGCGCGGCTGGGTGGGCAGGTCGGTTTCGTTGTCGCCGATGCACGCTCGGGGCGGGTCCTGGAAGGTGGCAATGCGGATCTGGCGATGCCGCCCGCGAGCGTCGCCAAGGCGGTGACCGCGTTATACGGGATGGAAGTCCTGGGCCTCGGACACCGGTTCCGCACCCGGCTGCTGGCCGGAGGGCCGATCCGCAACGGACGGCTGGACGGCGATCTGATCCTGGCGGGCAGTGGCGATCCGTCGCTGACCACCGACGATCTGGCGGCAATGGCGTCGCAGCTGAAAGCGACCGGGCTGCGCGAGGTGACGGGTCAGTTCCGGGTGCATGACGGGGCGCTGCCCTATATCCGCGCGATCGACCCAACTCAGCCCGATCATGTGGGCTATAATCCCGCCGTTTCGGGCCTGAACCTGAACTACAATCGGGTGCATTTCGAATGGAAGCGGGGTGGTGGCGACTATCAGGTGACGATGGATGCGCGGTCCGAACGCCTGCGACCGGCGGTGACGGTGGCGCGGATGCGCGTCGCCGACCGCTCGGCGCCGACCTACACCTATACCGACCGCGAGGGCGTCGACGACTGGACCGTGGCGCGACCGGCGCTGGGCAACGGCGGCAGCCGCTGGTTGCCGGTTCGGCGCCCTGCGGAATATGCAGGCGAGGTGTTTCAGGTGCTGGCGCGGTCGCACGGGATTGTATTGCGGCATCCGGTCGCCGCGGTGGCGCCGGTTGGGGGCACGCCGCTGGTCGAGCATGTGTCGGGCGATCTGACGGCGATCCTGACCGACATGCTGAAATGGTCGACCAATCTGACCGCCGAGGTGGTGGGGCTTGCGGCCTCGGCGCATCGCGGTGGCGCGCCGCGTGATCTAGCGGCTTCGGGCGTGCGGATGGGCGACTGGCTGCGCGGGCGGGCTGCGGTGAACGGGGCGCGGTTTGTCGATCATTCGGGGCTGGGCGGCGACAGCGCGATTTCTGCGGGCGACATGGTCAAGGCGCTGGTCAGCGCCGGGCCGGACGGGGCGCTGCGGCGGATGATGA
>JBBKVJ010000117.1:0-2798 GCA_037968375.1 Paracoccaceae bacterium
GCCCAGACCTCGGCCATCCGCCCCGCCACGACCTCACCCGGAGCGCTCGCCCGCCGTGTCTCCAGATTGACATGGATCAGCATATGTTCGCCCGTGGCCTTCTCCTCGCCGCCGACCAACAATTGGTGGGACAGGTGCATCGTCTTGCCCGCGCCGCCCAAAAGCTGGGTCCGAACCTCGATCCGCTCGCCCGCATTCACCTCGCCCAGATGCCGGATATGCGTCTCGGCGGTGAAATAGCTGCCCCCAGTAGCGATATAGGCGGCGTCGCAGCCGACGATTTCCATGAACCGGTCGGTGGCATCGCCAAAGGCCTGCAGATACCGCGCCTCGTTCATGTGTCCGTTATAGTCGGTCCAGTCCAAAGGCACGGCACGGTCGACCGTCAGGATCGGGGCCGAGATATCCGCCGCCGCCTGCCCGATCCGCCCGTCTTGTTCGCGCAAAAGCCGCCCCGCACCCCAGCCCGCCGCCTGCGGACCACCTTTCAGCGACCGCAGGATCGCCACCAGATTACCGTCCCGGATCCGCTCCAACTCGCGGATCGAATGCGCGCCCGACTGCGCGTCGGACTGGCTGGCGATGGTGTCTATCAACGCGTCGGTCAGCTCGGGCACATCCATCAGCTTGGTCCAGGGCCAGGACAGACACGGCCCGAACTGCGCGATGAAATGCTTCATCCCGGCTTCGCCACCGGCAATCCGGTAGGTCTCGAACAGCCCCATCTGCGCCCAGCGCAGGCCAAAGCCATAGCGGATCGCATCGTCGATCTCTTCGGTCGTGGCAATGCCGTCCTTGATCAGCCACAAAGCCTCGCGCCAGACCGCCTCGAGAAACCGGTCGGCGATATGGGCGTCGATCTCGGCGCGGACATGCAGGGGATGCATACCGATGCCGGTCAGCACATCTTTAGCGTAATCCACAACCTCGGACGGGTTGGCGGGCGAAGGCACCAGTTCGGCCAAGGGCAACAGATAGACCGGGTTGAACGGATGCGCGACCAGAATGCGCGACGGGTCGATCGCGCCCTCCTGCAGTTCCGATGGCTTGAAGCCCGAGGTCGACGAGCCGATCACCGCCTGCGGCGCGGCGCCTTGAACCTGCCGATACACCCGGTGTTTGAGGTCAAGCCTCTCCGGCACCGCCTCGACCACCCATTCGGCGCCTGAAACAGCCTCGGTCAGACTGTCTGTCACCGACAGCCGCCCCTCCGCAGGCAGCGCCACATCGTGCAGCCCCGGCAAGGATCGCCGCGCATTGGCCAGAACTTCGCCGATCTTGCGCCCGGCCTCGGGGTCGGGATCGGCCACCGCCACATCCCAGCCCATCAAGAGAAACCGCGCCGCCCAGCCCGCGCCGATCACCCCGCCACCTATTACCGCCGCCTTGCGTCTGGTCATGCCATTTTTCCCGCATGTTTCGGGTCGCAAACGCTTTGCGCTCCGATGATGTTGGCCGGAAAGGAGAGCCTGGATGGATATCGCATTTGCCCCCCTGCCGACCGAAGACGTGACGCGCATACGCACCACGATGCGCGATGCTTACGATCAGCCCATAGAGATCCACACCGCAGGTGGCAGCGCCACGCCGTGCCGCCATTGCCTGCGGTTGATACCGCAGGGCCAGCCCTATCTGATCCTCGCGCATCGCCCGTTTCAGACCCGCAATCCCTATGCCGAGACCGGACCATCTTTCTCTGCGCGGCAGAATGCACGGCGCCGGAACCCTCGGGCGAACCTCCCGCGATCCTCCCCTCGCCCAGCTATCTGGTGCGCGGCTACGATGCGGCCGAGCGGATCGTCTACGGTAGCGGCGCGGTGACCCAGACGCCGGATATCCCGGACCATGCGCGCAAGCTTTTCGCCGATCCGCGGATCGCGTTCGTCGATGTGCGCAGCGCCAGCAACAACTGTTTTCAGTGCCGGATTCTGCGCCGTGGCTAAGGCCCAGCGCCGGTTCCAGGATGTCGAACCGGCCGGTCACTGCCGCACCATTTCCAGCTGCGCCAGATCGTAGCCGTTCCAATCCAGTATCTCGCGCGCCGCCCGCAGCCGGTCCGCCGGGATCGTGGGATCGCGGTTCAAGATCCACCCGGCCCGACCCGAAGGCACGCCGACCACCGCCGTGCGGTAGCCCTCATCGACCCAGAGTACCCAATAGGGGCCCAAGTCCGGCACTCCCTCGAACGAGATTGTCAGCCGCCCCGGCCCCGAAGGCACCGCGCGGCCCCTGATCTGCCGCGCCGGTCCGCCCGTTTGCCCCGCGTGACAGGTGTTGACCACCCCCAGCGCGCCGTCCGACTGCAGTGTGTAATCCGCCGTCACCCCGGCACAGCCCGCCTCGAATGGCACCGGAAATCGGGCGATCTCATGCCAGCGCCCGGCATAGCGCACCGGATCGAAGGCGGCGATCGAGGTGATTGGCACCGAGGTGTCGCGGTAGCCGGGCGGGGCGGCAGCACAGCCTGCAAGCGTAAGGGCAAGGCCGGCAAGGATCACTCGACGCACAGCGTCTGCTCCCTGCCCGCATCGTCGACGAAGGCATAGCAGCCGGTCCGGCTGGTGTCGGCGGAACAGGTAAAGGTATCGGGATCGCAAAATCCGCTGCAATCGGATGCGACGGCACAGCTTTTGCCTGCGTCGGCGGCGGGCATCTCGCAGGATGTCTGGCCTGACAGAGCCACCGTTCCGATGCTGCCGCCGCGTGCGAGACACTGACGCTCACCGGCAGGCGTCAGCGCGCCGTCCGGGTCCTCTGCCCCGCAGCCGACCAGCAGGACCAGCAGGACCAGCGCAAAG
>JBBKVJ010000118.1:0-5933 GCA_037968375.1 Paracoccaceae bacterium
GCTCCAGCGCCAGGGTCAGCACCATCTCGACACGGGTCTCGCTGACCGCGACATCTGCCACCGCCGGGCGCAATTCATGCGCCGCCGCCGCGCCAAGCCCGCTTGACATAAGCGCCGCCAGCATCACCCTGAGGGCCAGCTTGAAACCGGAGGTCTTCATGTCCCGCGTCCTTATCCCTGCCATCATCGGCCTTGTTCTAGCCTGCGGCACGGCAAAGGCCCATGAATTCTGGATCGCGCCCGAGGCTTATCAGGTGCCAAAAGCTGCGCCGATCACAGCGCACCTGCGCAACGGGCAGGAATTTGTCGGTGCCGCGCTGCCCTATCTGCCGAACAGCTACGCCCGGTTCGAGGTGACCCAGGGGGACATGACACGCGCGGTCGAGGGACGGCTGGGCGACAGTCCGGCACTGACCTTTGCGCCCGAGATTGAAGGGCTGGCGATCATCGTGCTGGAAACCACCGACAGCAGCCTGACCTACGATGAGTTCGAGAAATTCAGTGCCTTCACCAAGCACAAGGATTTCCAAGGCGCACTGCCGGAACACGCGCAGCGCGGCCTGCCCGAGACCGGGTTCAAGGAAACCTATGCGCGGATGGTCAAGGCCCTGGTTGCGGTCGGCGACGGCGCTGGCGAGGATCGCGAGGTCGGGCTGAGAACCGAGATCGTGGCCGGGGCCAATCCCTATACCGACGATCTGTCGGCGGGCCTGCCGCTGCGCGTTCTCTTCGAGGGTGCACCACGGGCGGACGCTCAGCTGGAACTGTTCGCCAAGGCGCCGGACGGGACGGTCACGATCACGCTGCACCGCACCGATGCCGAAGGCAGGGTCACGGTTCCGGTGGCACCGGGCCACGAATATTTTGCCGATGCGGTGGTCTTGCTGGACACCGGTAACGACGATCCTGCCGCCGGGCCGGTCTGGCACAGCCTCTGGGCGGGGCTGAGTTTCGCGGTGCCTGCGGAACGCTAGAACCGCGCGCCTTGTCACTCGACTCGGCGCGCGCTAGGATCGGCGCATCACGAGGAGGTTCTTGATGGAAAAGTTCGACAAGCTGACCGGGATCGCGGCACCGATGCCGCTGGTCAATATCGACACCGACATGATCATCCCCAAGCAATTCCTGAAGACCATCAAGCGCACCGACCTTGGCGTGAATCTGTTCGACGAAATGCGCTATGACCAGCAAGGTAACGAGATCGCCGGTTTCGTACTGAACCAGCCCGCCTATCGTGACGCGCAAATCCTTGTTGCGGGCGACAACTTTGGCTGCGGCTCGTCGCGCGAACACGCGCCCTGGGCGCTTCTGGACTTCGGCATCCGCTGCGTGATCTCGACCAGTTTTGCCGATATCTTTTACAACAATTGCTTCAAGAACGGCATTCTGCCTCTGGTGCTGCCCAAAGACGCGGTCGACGTGCTGATGGAGGATGCGCATAAGGGTGCCAACGCGCGGATCGCGGTCGATCTTGAGGCGCAGACGGTCACGTCCTCGGACGGCCAGACCTTCGCGTTCGAGGTCGATGCCTTCAAGAAGCATTGTCTGATGAACGGGCTGGACGATATCGGGCTGACGATGGCCAAAGTTGCATCAATCGAGGCATTCGAGGCTACGGCGCAGGCCGAACGGCCCTGGGTGTAACAACCTGAACAATCAACATCTTGTGGTTCGGGTTGATGTCGTGCCAAGGAGAAATATGCAATTGATGCAACCTGGCGACAGTTCGCGGTCAAGGCGGTCGATTTCTCGACTCCTGAGACAGGGATTATTGTCTTACGGCACGAATTCAGGGGATAATGTGGCGATTTTGGGGCACACTGCCACAGTCCCCGGCCTGAATTGAAGAGGCTCCGGTTTGCCAACCCTACCTGAGACCAGTTTTCCGCAGTGCATCGCAGGGTCGGCTCGGCAATGCTGACCCGACTGGCCAGTGCCTTGGTCCGGGGCTTGCTCGTCGCCCTGATGATCGCGACGCCGTCGCTTTTGTTGCCCAGCGTCAATGCCGATACCAGTCAGATCGTGGTTCTGGTGGCCATTTTCGCGGCACTGCTGACAATCATCGAATATGCGTCGAGCTATCCCAGCATCGTCGAATTTCGCGATGCGCCGCCGTTCAACCGGATCCGCTTCATCTCGCTGATGGTGTCGGTGGTGCTGATCTCGGTCGTCTGCCGGGGCGAAACCAACCCCAGTGCGTTCACGAATTTCGTGCAGGCGATCGGCGCGCTGATCGGCTATGTGATCGACTTTCCGCTCAGCCCGGTCCGGCTGATGGTGCTGATGTTGCCCGAAGGCACCAGCCCGGGCCAGGTCGCGCTGGTGCGTTCGGCGGCGGGTCTGTCCTATCTGATTTCGCTGGTGTCGCTGGCGATCTTCGTGGTGGTGCTGCGCTTTGCCGGTTGGCCGCGCAGCCTGTCGGGATTCAACGTCTGGATCAACCTGCCGACGTTCGATCCGACCTCGGGGGCCGATGTGGTGCAGCGGCTTAACCGCGATGCCTGGCTGAATCTGGGCTTGGGCTTTTTGCTGCCGTTCGTCATCCCGGTTGCGGTGCGGGCCGGGACGATCCTGTTCGATCCGATCCAGTTCGGGTCGTATCACACCCTGATCTGGACGGTGGTGGCCTGGGCGTTTCTGCCCGCCAGCCTGTTCATGCGCGGCATCGCGATGCGACGGGTGGCCGACATGATCGCCGAACGGCGCCGCAACGGTCGGGCCAGTGACCCCGGCGTGGTAGTGATCTGAGCCGCCGCGCGTTGACCCTTGCGGTCGGATTACTGGTGGCAGGTTTTCCGTGCGGGGCTGTTGCCGACAGCCTCAGGATCGCCACCTGGAACACCGAATTGCAGCGGCGCAGCCCGGGCCTGCTGGTGCGCGATATCGAAAGCGGCAAGGACGCGCAGGTCGCCGCCGTCGTGGCGGTGATCGCCAAGGTGGCGCCCGATGTGCTGCTGCTGACGTCGTTCGACTACGACCGCGATCTGGTGGCGCTGTCGGTCTTTGCGGCTTTGCTGAACGCGGCGGGCGCGGTCTATCCGCACCGGTTCGCCTTTCGTCCCAATACCGGGCGCGCCAGCGGGCTGGACCTTGATGGCGATGGCAGGTTGGGCGGGCCGGGTGACGCACAGGGCTTTGGCTATTTCGCCGGGCAGGGCGGCATGGCGGTGCTGTCGAATCTGCCGGTGGCTGTGGACCTGGCGCAGGACTATTCGGATTTCCTCTGGCGTGACCTGCCGGGCGCGCTGTTGCCAATGGCGGGTGGCGCGCCGTTCCCTTCGGCCGAGGCGCAGGACGTGCAGCTATTGTCCACAACCGGCCATTGGTCGGTGCCGGTGACCCTGCCGGGTGGCGCGGTGCTGACCCTGCTGGCCTGGCACGCCGCACCGCCGGTCTTCGATGGACCCGAGGATCGCAATGGTCGCCGCAACCATGACGAGGCGGCGTTCTGGGTGCAGTTGCTGGGCGACGGCCTGCCCTACACGCCGCCCGCGCCGCCATTCGTGCTGCTGGGCGATGCCAATCTCGACCCGGTGGACGGCGACGGGCGCGCCGCGGCGGTCGCGGCGCTGCTGGCCCATTCCGCGTTGCAGGATAAAGCGCCGCAGAGCGCAGGCGGGGCCGAGGCGGCCAAACGTCTGGGCGGCTCGAATGCCGCGCACAAGGGCGATGCAGCGCTCGACACCGCCGATTGGGACGATGCGACCGGCCCGGGAAATCTGCGGGTCGATTACGTGCTGCCGTCGGTGGGGCTGACGGTGACCGGCTCAGGTGTGTTCTGGCCTGAAAGTTCCGATCCGATGGCGGCGGTGGTGGCCGAGGCGTCCCGTCACCGGATGGTCTGGGTCGACATTGATCTGCCGTAGGGCGCGCCTTCATTGCGCACCTGTCGTTTGCCTTTCTTGGGCCCCGCCCCACTTGCAGCCCGCGCCCCTTGCGGCCAAGGATACCAGCCATGGAATGGCGCGATCAGGGGGCGCTTCTCAGCACCCGTCAACATGGCGAAACCTCGGCGATCATCGAGGTCTTCACCGCCCGTCACGGGCGGCATGCGGGTGTCGTGCGCGGTGGCACCAGCCGCAAGATCGCACCGATCCTGCAGCCCGGCGCGCAGCTGGACCTGACCTGGCGCGCAAGGCTTGACGCGCATATCGGCACCTTCACGGTCGAGCCGCTGCGATCCCGCGCCGCCGATATCATGGCCGATCGGGCATCGCTGGCGGCACTCGCCTCTATCGTGGCCCTTTTATCCTTCGCCCTGCCCGAACGCGAGGCGCATCCGGCACTTTATGCCCGCACCATCGCCCTTCTCGATGCGCTGGGCGCCGAGGCTGACTGGCCTGCTGCCTATCTGACATGGGAATTGGCGCTGCTCGAGGAGATGGGTTTTGGCCTCGACCTGTCGCGCTGTGCGGCGACCGGGGTGAACGAGGATCTGGCCTATGTCTCGCCGAAAAGCGGTGCTGCGGTCAGCCGGGACGGTGCGGGCGCGTGGGCCGACCGGCTTTTGCCGTTGCCCCCGGTGCTGCGCGGCGGCGTCATCGAAGGGCCGGGCGATCTGGCGGCGGGGCTGAAGACCACCGGGTATTTTCTGGCCAGATGGCTGGCCCCGGCGCTGGGCGACCGGCCGCTTCCGGCGGCGCGGGATCGGCTGGCGGAATTGCTGTCGCGTTCAGATTGAGCAAAGCACGCCGCCCGGAACAAAGGCGCGGCACGCGCCGTCGCTAGGGTGACGTTGGCGCGACGATTGAAGTGAGGCGATGCTCAACCATAACGCGGCGACCACCAATGTCGCAGCGGCAGCCCGCGGTCATCCGCTGCCCTTTGTTGACAATGTGCCCTGAAAAGCGACACAAAACCGTCGATTTCGTCTGCGACGCCGGCGTCTCGTTGCCGCATGGCTCGGATGAGCCAAAAGCGAAGCATCATGTTCAACCGCCGCACGCCGATCTTTCTACGCCATCCCAACCTGCCAAATGTGCGGGGCTTTGCGCTGTTGGCGGGCCTTGAGGCCGGGGTGCGAGGCATGCTGATCTCGGTGATGCCGCTGGTCGTCTACCGCGCATTCGAGGATGCGGCCCTCGTCTCGCAGATCTATTTCGCCATCGGGCTGGTGTCGCTGATCGCCGGGCTGATGGTGCCCTGGCTGACCCGCTATGTGCCACGCCGCTGGATGTATACCTGCGGCACCGGATTCTATCTGATCGGCGCCGTGTTGGCGGTCATCGGCGGGCCGATACCGACGGCACTTGCGCTGTTATCGAATGCCATCGGCACGGTCACCGTGTTTGTCTGTTTCAACGCCTATCTTCTGGATTACGTCGCCCGCGCCGAACTGGGCCGCAGTCAGTCGATGCAGATGGTCTATGCCGCCACCGCCTGGTCGGTTGGCCCGGTGCTGGGCGTCTGGCTGCTGCAGATCTGGCGACCGTTGCCGTTTCTCGCGGCGGGAGCGTTCGCGCTGATCTTGCTGGCGACGTTCTGGCAGCTGCGGCTTGGCAACGGCAAGGAGATCCAGCGCGCGCGCGGGCCCGCACCGAACCCGCTGGCCTTCGTGCCGCGGTTCCTGACCCAGCCGCGGCTGCTGGCGGGGTGGCTGTTTGCGGTGATCCGGTCCTGCGGCTGGTGGGTCTATGTCGTCTACGTGCCGATCTTCTGCATCGAGGCGGGCCTGGGCGACAAGGTTGGCGGCACGATGCTGTCGGCGTCGAACGCGCTGTTGTTCATCGCCCCCCTGATGCTGCGCTACGTGCACCGCGCCTCGCTGCGGATCAGCGTTATCTGGGCGTTCTGCATCGGCGCTGCGGCGTTCGTGATGGCGGCGCTGGTGTCGCCATTGCCCTGGGTCTCGGTGGGGTTTCTGGTCGCCGGGTCGGTGATGCTGGTGCTGCTGGACGTCGCGGGCGGGCTGCCGTTCCTGATGGCGGTGAAAC
>JBBKVJ010000119.1:0-5557 GCA_037968375.1 Paracoccaceae bacterium
ATCGACACCGGAAGCGTCGCAGTAGAATAGTAGGGGTCGATACTTACTTGGGCCGTCGACGATTACACTTCTTGTCATGTCGATGACCATTATCTCCGCACCGAACAAACGAGACTCGACATGTGGCCTGCTGCCGGTTTCGTGGACACCGAGATAAGGTGTTTCATGAGATTGGAGATCAACGATGGCGAGACGGAAGTTTAACGACGAGTTCAAGCGGGAGGCCGTGCATCTGGTGACAGTTCGCGGTGTTGCAATAGCGCAAGCAGCGCGGGATCTGGACGTGCATGCGACGGTGCTTCGGCGATGGATATTGCAAGCTGGAGGGCGCGGCGTGGCGGCGTTTCCCGGCAATGGCCGGATGGCGCCGGAGGACGAGGAACTTCGGCGACTGCGGCGCGAGGTGACGAAGCTCAAGGCGGAGCGGGACATCCTAAAAAAAGCCGCGGCCTACTTCGCCAGGGACCAGATCTGATGTTCGGGTTCGTGGCGAAGCACCGAGGGGTCTGGCCGGTCAGTTGGATGTGCGATGCACTCGGTGTGTCGCGAAGCGGGTTCCACGCCTGGCTGACGCGCTCCCGTAGCGAGCGGGCCATGCGCGATGAAGAAGTCGGCGGACTTGTGCGGGCAAGCTTCTTGCGATCGGACCGAACTTACGGCGCGCGGCGCGTCTGGCACGATGTGCTGGCCGAAGGTGTGTCGTGTGGTCTTCACGCAGTTGAACGTCTGATGCGGCTTCAGGGACTGCGGGCGCGGCCCCGGCGTCGGCAGTTGCCAAAGGATGTCGGCGAAAGGTCCACCATTGCGCCCAACGTGCTTGATCGCAGTTTTGAGGCCGACGGCCCGAACCAAAAGTGGATTGCTGACTTCACTTACATCTGGACTGCCGAGGGCTGGCTTTACGTCGCTGTGGTCATCGACCTGTTCTCGCGACGCGCTGTCGGCTGGTCAATGAAAAATGACATGACTGCCCAGATGGTCACGGATGCTCTGATCATGGCAATCTGGCGCAGGGGGCGACCCAAGGAGCTGCTGCATCACTCGGATCAAGGGAGCCAGTATACCAGCGAGGCGTTCCAGCGCCTGATGGCCGATCACGGCGTCACGTGTTCCATGAGCCGCTCCGGCAATGTCTGGGATAACGCGGCAATGGAGAGCTTCTTCTCCTCGCTCAAGACCGAGCGCATTCGAGGCAGGACCTACCACACGCGCGATGAGGCTCGCGCCGACGTCTTCGACTACATCGAGCGGTTCTACAATCCAGTTCGTCGACACTCGACCATCGGATATCTCAGCCCCATGCTATACGAGGAGAGAGCGATGAAAGCTTAAGTTGCCGTCCACGAAACCGGCAGCAGGCCAAATGTCGATCCTGAAGACGAGGGAGATTGGCCCCGCCAGCATGAATGGCTCGCCGCCAAGGTCAATGATTTTCACAGAATATTCCTTGCCCGTGTGCGAGACTTGGACGCCGAAGACTGGCCAGAAGATCGCGAAGCCGGCGTCTCGGCAGGCGCATCTCAAACTACAGGGTAGAGAGAATGGGAACCATTGGCAGAGTTCGATTTCTGTTCCATCTGAGCGGACGCGACACCGGTCGAAGTGTTCAGCTGGGCACTATCAAAAGTCACATGATGCCAGTGCCTTACAGGGAATTCACCAAATCCGCGCAGGCAACAGGTCCGGAGAATAACCGCAGTGAGAGACTGCTTCCCTGCCTCCTGCCGCCGGTGCAGGTGAATAGCCCGTCCCGCATAACCCTCGAAAACAACAGAAAAATCCGGCCGCCGCCGGATCGGGAGAACGCTTTCGCGAGGGCAAGTGGCGGAGGGGATGGGCCTGGTGTCGAACCTTCTCTTGTGGATGCCGCCCTCATTTGCAAGGAATTTCTGAACCTTAGACATGTGATCGAGTGCGGACTCTTGTCAGGCCTGTTAGCGCGGCCTGATAGATGCCGCTGGCCGAGATGGCGATGCGCGGACCGGGGCCAAATCTCCAACAGCGAACTCGAAGCTCTGAGAAGGTTTCTGGTTTGCCCAACCCGGATCATGTCGATCATTTGCCCATTCGGTTCATGTCTTCCTCACAACTCGGCGGTCCGGTTCGAACTGCGCTGCCGGATCAGGCAGCACTTCCGATCTCGGGGCCGCGATAGTCTTCACCGCGCATCAGCATCGCCCAGATGCCGCGCGCCATCTTGTTGGCCAGCGCGAAGGCAGCAACCATCGGCGGCTTGCGTTCGAGCAGGCCTGCTAGCCAGGGATTGCCGGGCGCGCCCCTGCGCAGGGCCCAGCGGATCACGGCCATCGCACCGGTGACGAGCAGTCGCCGGATGTCGCGCTGTCCCATCTTCGAGGTTTTCCCAAGCCGCTGCTTGCCACCGGTCGAGGCCTGTCGCGGTACCAGCCCAAGCCAGGCCGCAAAGTCGCGCCCTCGTTTGAACTGATCCATCGGTGGCGCGAAGGTCTCGACAGCCAGCGCGCTGATCGGACCGACACCCGGCATAGTCTGCAGGCGGCGGGATGTCTCGCCCTCCCTGGCGATCGCGTCGATCCTCCTTTTCATGGCATTGATCCGGCCGCTCAGGTTCGCGATCTGGTCCAGCAGCTCGCGACAGATTTCCCGGGCGAGCGGCGGCAAATTCGAGCTCGTATCTTCGAGGACGGCACCGAGGCGCGGGAGATAGCCGATCCCCTCGGGAGCGGTGAAGCCGAACTCGTACAGGTGCGACCGCAGCGCGTTGACCGCTTCGGTTCGCTGTTTCACGAACTGCTCACGGGTGCGGAACAGGATGGAACGCGCTTGCTGTTCCCCGGTCTTTGGCTCGACATAGCGCATGGTCGGCCGCAGCGCCGCTTCCACAATTGCCTCCGCGTCCGCCGCGTCGTTTTTCTGCCGCTTGATGAACGGCTTGACGTAGCGCGGTGCGATCAGTCTGACCTCATGGCCGACCCGCACCAGCTCCCGCGCCCAGTGATGTGCGCCGCCGCAGGCCTCCATCACGACGAGGCATTGCGGGTGCTCCGCCATGAAACGCTGGAATTGCGGTCGCGACAGCTTCTTACGAAACTGGACCGCACCGTCCGTGGCCGCGCCGTGCAGCTGGAACACGTTCTTTGCAAGGTCGACGCCGATGATGCTAATTTCCTTCATGGATGCCCTCTTGTTTCACTTATGACTTCAGCATCACAAGCTTGGCGCATTGCGACGCCGTTGGGGAGAGAGCGGCATCCACCCCATCTCCAGCACCTAAGGCGTTGATTTTATTGCGTCTACCTGACGGTGATAATCGCATCTGAAGCAAACACGACTGAGATCGGACTTACATATTTTCATCCGAGATCGCGTTCAAGATACACGGCCCGCTAGAAATGGTGCCGGTTAAGCGAACGTGCATCATCACCGCAAGGCGGATGATCTTCGGACCGGTCTTGAAATAGCGAAATGGGGAGCGTTCTCTCAGCCGGTGAAGCTAGGTCGGCGCCCTGCCCGGCTCAAGCCAGTTTTGCTCTGACAAAGCCCTGAAACAGGCTTTCCCGTCCCAGCACTTACGCAAAACGGACGTTGTCGCAGCCGCTGCGATAGGCCGGCGCTTGCCAATCACCCCGATCAGATCCACCCTTTTCGTGAAGCGATGCGCGATGCCAAGTAATCACGCACGGCGGTGCATTACATGCGCTTATCACCTGCAAGCCGACCTCAGCCGCCGAACGGCCGCCAGTACCATCATGGCCGTGCTCAGAAGCAGGGACGGACCCGTGCTTTCTGACCCGCACCCTGCCGGGTGAAAGTGTTGGGGCATGTTGCCCCACCAGTTTACACCAGCCGATATTCCACCCTATGCTTGCGTGACCGGGTTGATCCCGCCAGATCAATCATGCCTGCGGCGGGCGGTTATGAGGCCACGGCTCTTATCACTGGCCGAGTTTCTGGGGTAAGTCGCTTCAACCGCGGCAGTACGCTTTCGCCATGTATCAGTGTAGGCAGGACACCTTACCTGCGGAGAGCCTAGGCTATTTCTGGGCCGCCAGTGCAGTTGCTAGGGCCTTGCCACAGGTCGTAGTGTCGGCTATTCCACCAAGATCGCGTGTCCGGGTGGCGGGATCGGCAAGCACTGTCTCGATTGCGCGGACGATGGCACTTGCTGCCTGTGCATGCCCGAAATGATCCAGCATCATCGCCGCTGTCCATATCTGACCTATCGGGTTGGCGACGCCCATTCCGGCAATGTCAGGTGCAGAGCCGTGCACCGGTTCGAAAAGCGACGGAAACTTGCGCTCGGGATTGATGTTGGCGGAAGGCGCGATGCCGATGGTTCCGGTGCAGGCTGGGCCGAGATCGGACAGGATGTCGCCAAACAGGTTGGACGCCACCACAACATCAAACCGGTCGGGATTTAGCACGAAATGGGCCGCAAGAATGTCGATGTGATACTTGTCCCAGCGTACATCCCTATAGTTTTTTGCCATCTCTTCCACACGCTCGTCCCAATAGGGCATGGTGATCGAAATGCCGTTCGACTTGGTGGCCGAGGTAAGGTGCCTGGCCTCACGTTTGGCGGCAAGTTCAAATGCATAGCGCAGGATACGGTCGACGCCGACCCGGCTCATCACCGTTTCCTGAATGACGACCTCGCGCTCGGTGCCCGGATACATGCGTCCGCCAATTGAGGAGTATTCGCCTTCGGTGTTTTCGCGCACAATGTAGAAGTCAATACTGCCGGGCGCACGGTTGGCAAGCGGCGCCGGAACGCCGGGCATCAGGCGCACGGGACGCAGGTTGACGTACTGGTCAAACTCGCGGCGGAACTGCAAGAGTGACCCCCACAGCGAGATATGGTCAGGCACGGTTTCTGGCCAGCCGACAGCGCCGAAGAAAATCGCGTCATGGCCGCCGATCCGGGCTTTCCAGTCGTCTGGCATCATCTTGCCATGCCGAGCGTAATAGTCGCAGGATGCAAAGTCGAAAGTGTCGAAGTGCATACCGATGCCGAACCTCTCTTTCACAACCTCAAGTACGCGAAGCCCTTCGGGCACCACTTCCTTGCCAATGCCGTCCCCCGCGATCACAGCTATCTTCAGTGCTTTGTCCGACATGTCCGTCTCCAGATGCTTGTCAGCGGTCTGCAAGGATGGGACCCATCCCCCGCACTACCCGCTTGGTTGAAAATCAAGGAAGTTCGTGCGCGGCAAGACCTGCGCGGCTTCCTGCCATGGTGATGTGTTTGCGCATGAAGTAGCTGGCACCGTCCGGGTCGTTCATCGCAATGGCTTCCAGTATTCGTTCATGCTCTTTGACCGCGAACCACAGATTGCCCGGACGCTCGGTAGGCAGGATCTGGCTTTCCACGAGGATGCTTGCAAACGTCCTGTTCATGTCGATGAGAAGCTTGTTTCCCGAAATCTTGAGGGTCGACTGATGGAAGTCGGAATCGGCGCGTGCATAGGCAATGATGTCCTTGGACTGCGCCGCCGCCCGGAAACGCTCGGTACTCTCTTCGAGTTCGGCAAGATCGGCGGGCGAGTGCTTTATGGCTGCGACCTGCGCGGCGTAGCTC
>JBBKVJ010000120.1:0-4764 GCA_037968375.1 Paracoccaceae bacterium
ATCGGGCGACCCGGCATTTCCGGGTGCTGCACACCGCCGCCGCGTCGCCCGATGGCGTGGCCGCCCTGCGCCTCGATTCGTCGCAAGAGCGGGCCGATGGCTGCGGCTTCGGCGTCGGCCACTGCATTCAGCACATCATCCAGATCTGCCTCGGTCGATGACGGCGCCACGGCGGCCACATCCTCGGGCGTCACGGCGCTATCGTCGCCCAGCTTGTAAAGCCCCAGCTTTTCCAGCGTCTGCCGGAAATCGCCCGGCCCCTGCGCCCGCGACAACGTGGTCAACGCCGCCATCGCGTCGCTGCCCACCTGCGTCACCCCCGCCGCCTTCAGCGCTGCCTCGATCTCGTCCCGTCCGGGCGGATCGTCATAAAGGCCAGCGGCATAGGCGTTCTTGTGGCCCTCGAACAGCTTGCGCAGCTTTGATTTCGCGGCCAGCTGCCCGGCGGTGACGATCACCGCCGCATCGCCCGCCTGCCAATCCTCGACACTGGCGGCGATCACCTCGGCCAGCCCGTCGCCCGCATCCTCAACGAAGGCAACACGCGGGCCGGGGAAAAATCCCTGCGCGCGTATCGCATCCGACAAAAGGGCGGTGTCTTTGCGCAGATCGGCGGCGGGAATACGGGTCAGCCGCATTTCGGCCTCGCCCTCGGGCCCGATCAGTGCCGCGATCACCTCTTGTCGCTTCAACGCCACGCGCATCGCATCGACACCGTAGATCAAAAGGCCTGTCCGCTCTGGCTCGGGCCGCGCGAAATAGCGCGTGGCCGCGGTGCCGGTCAGCTTCACCGCGTCAGGTCTCCGGCGCGGGCGTAAAGCTGGGTGACCAGCTGATCGGCCAGAATCACCATCAAACGCTCTTCCGCGTCACGTCGCGCGGCACGGGTGGCGACCGTGGTCGAGGTGGCGGAATAGGCGGTAAAGCTTTCCAGCGTGCCGCCCATCGCCGGGTCGTTGCCGCCAAGCGGGCGCAGCGACCATGACAGCTTGCCGGTAATGTTGAAGCGCGAGGTCACGTTCTCGGGCGACACACCCAAGCCGACCTGATCGGTCTCGACCCTGTAACCCAGCGCCCAGCGGGCGCTGGTGCCGCGCCCCAGCCGGTCTTCGATTCGCGCGACAAAAGCGAACTCGAGCCGGTCGTCGGGCGCATCGGCCAGAATCGTGCCCCAAAGCGCACCGCCCGCCGCACCGGGTGCCAGGACCGGCGAAAAGCCGCATGCCGCCAGCGGCAGGCCAGCCAGCAGTGTCAGAAAGGTCCGGCGATCAGATGACGACATTGACGATACGCCCCGGCACTACGATCAGCTTTTTCGGCGCCGATCCTGCCAGCGCCTTGGCGACAGCTTCGTCTGCCAGCACCAGCTTTTCAACCTCGGCCTTGGTCATGTCCTTGGGCACGGTGATTTCACTGCGCCGTTTGCCGTTCACCTGGATCGGCAGCGTCACGGTATCCTCGACCAGCATCGCGGGGTCTGGTTTGGGCCAGGGCGCTGTGGCGATCAGCCCCTCACCGCCCAGCATCGCCCAGACTTCTTCCGCCAGATGCGGCACCATCGGCGACATCAGCTGCGCCAGCACCAGCATCGCCTGACGTTGTGCGGCATGGCCGGCCTGCGATTTCGTCAGCGTGTTGGTAAAGGCGTAAAGCTTTGCGATGGCCGCGTTGAAGCCAAAGCTTTCGATGCCTTGCGTGACATCGAAAATGGTCTTGTGCATCGCCCGCAGCAGGTCCTCATCGCCGTCACCCGGGGTGGCAGGGTCGATCCCGGCGATCCGTTCGCTGAGTGTCGCAACCCGCGCCAGATAGCGGAACGCCGCCTCGGCCCCCGAGGCCGTCCATTCCACATCGCGCTCGGGCGGGCTGTCAGAGAGGACAAACCAGCGCGCGGTATCGGCGCCGAACTCGTTGATGATGTTCACCGGATCGACGACATTCTTTTTCGACTTCGACATCTTGGCCGAGGGAATCACCTCAACCGGTGCACCCGATGCGCCCAGCTTGGCGCCCGACTCGGTCCATTCGATATCTTCCGGCAGGTGATAGACCGGGCGGTCTTTGTCGTCCCGCGTGACGTAGATCTCATGCGTCACCATGCCTTGCGTAAAGAGCGCGTCGAAGGGTTCGATGGCGGTTTCGGGCAGATGGCCGCAAATGTGCATCGCGCGGGCGAAGAAGCGGGAATAAAGGAGGTGCAGAATCGCATGCTCGATGCCGCCGATATACTGATCGACGTTCATCCAGTAGGCGGCATCTTCCAGCACCGTCGGCGTTGCGGCATGGGGTGCGGTGAAGCGCGCGAAATACCACGACGAATCGACGAAGGTGTCCATCGTGTCGGTTTCGCGTGTCGCAGGCTTGCCGCAGGCGGGGCAGGGCACGTCGCGCCATGTCGGATGCCGGTCCAAGGGGTTGCCGGGCTTGTCGAAACTCACATCGTCAGGCAGACGAACCGGCAGGTTTTCCTTCTTTTCCGGCACCACGCCACAGGCGTCGCAATGCACCACCGGGATCGGCGCGCCCCAGTAGCGTTGCCGCGATAGCCCCCAGTCGCGCAGACGGAACTTGGTGACACCCTGGCCGACGCCCTGCGATTCGCAAAACGCGATGGCGGCGTCGATGGCTTGCGTGCCGGTGGCCATCTCGTCCCAGCCGAATGTCTTGATCCAGCGCACCACCTCGGTCTTCGACGGCACAAAGGCCTCGTCCTGCACCGGCTGACCACCTTCGGCAGCGACAAAGGCATCAATCACGCCCAGCCCGTACTTCCGCGCAAAATCCAGATCGCGCTGGTCATGTGCGGGGCAGCCGAAGATCGCCCCCGTACCGTAGTCCATCAGCACGAAATTGGCGATGTAGACCGGCAGTTCCCAATCGTTATCAAACGGATGACGCACCCGCAGCCCGGTATCCAGCCCGATCTTCTCGGCCTTCTCCAGCGCTTCTTCCGAGGTGCCGGTCTTGCGGCATTCGGCCACAAAGGCGGCGACCTTGGGGTCGTTCCGCTCCAGACGTTTGGCCAAAGGATGATCGGGCGAGATCGCGGCAAAGCTGGCGCCCATCAAGGTGTCGGGCCGCGTGGTATAGACCTCCAGCCGGTCAAAACCCTCTGGCGCGTCGGCAAAGGAGAACGCGAACTGCAACCCGCGCGACTTGCCGATCCAGTTGCGCTGCATCAGCTTGACCTTCTCGGGCCAGGCATCCAGCCCGTCGATGGCCGCCAGCAGCTCCTCGGAAAAATCGCTGATCTTGAAGAACCACTGCGTCAGCTCGCGCCGTTCGACCTCGGTACCTGAACGCCAGCCGCGACCGTCGATGACCTGCTCGTTGGCCAGCACGGTCATGTCGACCGGGTCCCAGTTCACCACAGCGTTCTTGCGGGTGATCAGGCCCTTGGCGAGGAAATCGAGGAACAGCGCCTGTTGCTGGCCGTAATAGTCCGGGTCGCAGGTAGCGAACTCGCGGGTCCAGTCGATGCTGAGGCCCAGGGGCTTCATCTGCGCCCGCATGTCGGCGATATTCTTGTAGGTCCAGTCTTTCGGGCTGGCGCCACGCTCCATCGCGGCGTTTTCGGCGGGCATCCCGAAGGCATCCCAACCCATCGGATGCAGCACCGAATAGCCGCAGGCCAGCTTGTAGCGCGCGATCACGTCGCCCATCGTGTAGTTGCGGACATGGCCCATGTGGATGCGCCCCGACGGGTAGGGAAACATCTCAAGCACATAGTATTTAGGCTTCGCCGGGTCGCGCCGCGCCAGAAACACCCCGGCGTCATCCCAGGCC
The DNA here is from genome assembly GCA_037968375.1 of Paracoccaceae bacterium. Classification (GTDB taxonomy): domain Bacteria; phylum Pseudomonadota; class Alphaproteobacteria; order Rhodobacterales; family Rhodobacteraceae; genus CANNFR01. The sequence continues at coordinate 3,787 of JBBKVJ010000120.1, forward strand.
TTTTGCCACTTCGGTTCGATCCGGGCGGGGTCGTGCGGCGACATCTGCGGTTCCTCGGTATGAAAAACGCCGGGCAAAAGGGCCCGGCGCGGTGATACGTCCTGGGGCGAAAGCGGTCAAAGCCGCGAATCAGCGATCCGCAGCTGCCGGGCACGGGTCAGGATCGCATCCTCGATGGCGCGCACCGTGTCGGAACTGACCGCGCCGCCGCCCTGCGATTCGAGTGCTACCTTCAGCGACCGGGCGTCAAGTGCCGGGTCCTGCACATAGATCGTGGCGCGATAGGCGCGGCCACCGCCCGGCGGTCTGCCATAGCCGGTGACGATGACGCCGGTGAACGGATCGACCGACTGGATCGGCAGGAAGTTCAAAACGTCCAGCGCGGCGTTCCAGATATACTTGTTTACCTCGACGGTGGTGTTCGGGTTGTCGTTGTTGCCGAACAGATCCCAGATCGTGGATTTCCGGGGCGTGAGGTCGGCCTGCGTCTGGGGCTGGCCCTGCTGACGCTTGCCGTTCGATTTGAAAAGGCCGCTATCGCCCGATCCGATGCCGGAGCCGCCGCCGCAACCGGCCAGCAGTGCCCCGAGAGACCCGATAAGAAGAAAGCGCGCCGCGCGCGAGGAAATCATTGGGCGGACCCGCTTTGTTTACATCGCGTTCTGTCTAGCCGAGCCCCGCGCGGGTGACAAGCCGTTTGGGCAAAAGGTCCGGACATCAGACATATCCAGCCATGCGCGATCCCTCAGGCAGAGAATCGCCGGTGTTGCGTTCCTGCACCATCATCGCGGTCAATGCATCCGCCGCGCCGGGTTCGCTTGCATTGAAGGGGTGGAGAGACGAAGACACGTTCATTCCTAGCCCGACCAAATGTGGGTTGGGTGCAGATTTCGCAAAACACGAGGGAAAAAACATGAAAAAGGCACTCTTCGCTACGACGGCCCTGGTGGCCTTCGCCGGCGCCGCAGCCGCGGAAGT
>JBBKVJ010000121.1:0-6679 GCA_037968375.1 Paracoccaceae bacterium
GTTTCGGTCTGCGGCTCGACGCCCGCGTTGCCGTCCAGAAGCACGACGGCACCGTCGAGCACGGCCAGCGAACGCTCGACCTCGATGGTGAAATCGACGTGTCCGGGTGTGTCGATGATGTTGAAGCGATACTTGGTATCGGCCATCCCTTCGAGGCCCGGATCATCCTGACGCTGCCAGAACGTGGTCGTTGCCGCCGAGGTGATCGTGATGCCACGCTCCTGTTCCTGCTCCATCCAGTCCATCGTCGCGGCGCCATCATGCACCTCGCCGATCTTGTGGGACTTGCCGGTGTAGAACAGAATCCGCTCGGTCGTCGTGGTCTTGCCCGCATCGATATGGGCAATGATACCGAAATTCCGGTAGCGGGTGAGTGGATAGTCGCGGGCCATTGGATAGTCCTCAGGTAAGTGTCGGTTTTACCAACGGTAGTGGCTGAACGCCTTGTTGGCATCGGCCATCTTGTGGGTGTCTTCGCGCTTTTTCACCGCGGTGCCGCGGTTCTGAACGGCGTCGGCAAGTTCGCCTGCAAGACGCTCTTCCATCGTGTTCTCGTTGCGCTTGCGGGCCGCGGTGATCAGCCAGCGGATCGCCAGCGCCTCGCGGCGTTCGATACGGACTTCGACCGGCACCTGGTAGGTCGCCCCGCCAACCCGGCGCGAACGAACCTCGACCGAGGGCTTCACGTTGTCCAGTGCCTCGTGGAAGACTTCGATCGGCGGACGCTTGACGCGTTCCTCGACGCGGCTGAGCGCGGAGTAGACGATGCCTTCGGCGACCGACTTCTTGCCGTCGATCATCAGGTTGTTCATGAACTTGGTCAGCACCGTATCGCCATACTTGGCGTCGGGCAGAACTTCGCGCTTTTCGGCGGCGTGGCGGCGGGACATTGAGGCCTCTCCTTACTTCGGACGCTTGGTGCCGTATTTCGAACGACGCTGGCGGCGATCCTTGACGCCCTGCGTGTCGAGAACACCGCGGAGGATGTGATAGCGGACGCCCGGAAGGTCTTTCACCCGGCCGCCACGGATCAGGACCACCGAGTGCTCCTGCAGGTTATGCTTCTCGCCGGGGATATAGCTGATCACCTCGAAGCCATTGGTCAGGCGCACTTTGGCAACCTTCCGCATGGCCGAGTTCGGCTTCTTCGGCGTCGTCGTGTAGACGCGCGTGCAGACACCACGCTTTTGCGGGCAGGATTGAAGGTGCTGCGACTTAGAGCGCTGCACCTTGGGCTGCCGCGGCTTGCGGATCAGCTGTTGGATCGTCGGCATTTACGGCACCCCGTGTTGCACCAGTTCAAATCGATGCGCCTTCGCACGTCTGCAAAAACGCCAAAACCGCATGCGTCCCCTCGTTCGCGGGAACGACGCGGTGGAATTCCAGAGGATCGGGGCGGCTGGCGCCCGGATCGTGACCACTTCCATTCTGAGTTCAGGACAGGAAGACAAGCCTCTCTGACCCAAGTCCGGGCCGTATACGGGGAGTCGCAAAGGGTGTCAACAGCCCGCCCGCAAGGCATTTTTGCGCCTCAGCGCGGACGTGGCGTCAGAATGTCGCGCCGCGCCGTCCGGCGTTCGCGGTACAGCGTGAAGATGCCGGTGGCGGCGATGATGGCAGCGCCAACAAGCGTCAACGGCGCGGGCCAATGGCCGAAAACCAGCAGCCCCAGCAGCAACGCCCAGATCAGCCCGGTGTAGCGAAACAGCGTCACAAAGCCCAGATCGCCGGATCGCATGACCAGGACGGAAAAGACATAACCCAGGATGATGAACACCGTCGCACCGCCCAGTTGCAGCGCTATGGTACCCGTGACCGGCACCCAAGCCCCCGACAGCGCGCCGAGTCCGCCAAATACCGTGACCCCCGCCGAGCCGATCAGTGCCACCGTCAGCGATGGCACGGCTTTCGACAGCTTGCGCGTCGACAGGTCGCGCAGGGTCACGCAGGCGACCGAGGCCAGCGCATAAAGCGAGTAGACGGTAAAGCCCTCGGCGCCGGGCCGGACGATCAGGATGACGCCCAGAAACCCGACCAGGATCGCCGTCATCCGCCGCCAGCCTACCGCCTCGCCCAGAAACAGCGCACCGGCCAGGGTGATCGTCAGCGGCAGCGACTGCAGAATTGCGGTGACATTGGCCAGCGGCATGTTGAAAAGTGCCGTTATGAAGAAATAGGCCGCGCCGACCTCGCCCAGAGTTCTCAGACCGACAAAGGTCCAGTCGCCGCGTGACAGATCAAGCGTCAAAGTACCCAGCGCGCGCGCCAGAAACACCAGAAATACCGTGGTCACCACGCCGCGCAGGAAGATCGCCTGGAACAGAGGCACCTCACCCGACAGCGTCTTCATGAACGTGTCGTTCAGCGTAAAGGCCGCCTGACCCGCCACCATCAAAAGTGCACCGCGCATGTTGTCGGTCATCGCTGGCATCGCGGGCTCCTTTTCGGCGGCCATATCAGGCGCCGGTCAGCCACACCAGAGCCGGGCTGGGCCAATTTGCGCGGGCCCTGAGGTCTCAGGCCAGCGGCATCGTAAAGCTAAACTCGGTCCGGTCTCCGTCCTGCAAGAACGACATGGCGCCGCCATGCGCCCGCGCGATCTCGGCCGCAATGAACAGGCCCAGACCCAGGCCGCGATGGCCCGCGTCGCTATTGCTGCGGAAGAACGGCTTGAAGAGTTGGACACACTCTTCTTCGCTGACAGGTGCGCCAGCGTTGCTGACGCTCAGAACCAGTCCGCCCTTGGCGTCAGTGACGCTTAGTCTGATCGGCTTGGAGGTATCCCCATGCGACACCGCATTGCCCAGAAGAATAGCGGTCAGTTGCCCGACGCGGCCATGATCGCAATAGATCGGATCGGTGAAATCATACTGCGTCTCGATTCGGATCGAGGCGTGGGCCAAAGCGACTTCGGAAACGGTCTGCTCGAGCATCGGCTGCAACGGCTCGCCTTTGCGGCGATCAAGAACGATGCCCTGCCCCAGACGTGCCTGCGCGAAATCCACCACATCATCGACAAGGCCAGACATCCGGGCGACGGAACCGTTGATTGCGTCGAGCATCGTCATGACCTTCGGCGTCTGCTGATCGCGTGCCATGATCCGCGCAGCCGAGCGGATCGCAGCCAGAGGATTGCGCAGATCGTGGCCCAGAACCGCGACGAACTGCTCGCGATACAGCGCCTCTTCGTTGCAGGTCTTCAGCGCCGCCGCGTTTTCCTTGTTCGCAGTGACATCGCGGCCGCTGCAATAAAAGCTGTCGCCCTCGGGCACCGCGTTCCATGACAGCCAGCGAAAGCTGCCGTCGCTGTGACGCAAGCGGTTGATGAATTGCAGGACCGGTCGTCCTTGTTGAAGGTCGCGAAAGGCGCTTTCGGTGCGCGCCATATCGTCGGGATGGATCAGATCGCAGAACTTGCGATTCTCGACATCCTCGGGCCGGTGACTCAGCGCTTTGAACCACGCGGGGTTTGTGTCCTTAAGACGTCCGCCCTTGCCGAGCACGCCCAGAAGATCGGGTGTCACTTGCCACGTCTGACTGGTGCGATCCGAATTGGCCAAAACTCAGGGGTCCATCCGATTGGTCGACAGGGCCCGATAGTATTTCGTGACGACTCGCGATTGCAATCACCGTGCCGATGAAGGAATGGCGCCCCTGAATGACAGGGGCGCCTTGGTTTTGGATGCCAGACCGGCCGGGGCTAGCTGTCGTCTTCGGTCGTCTCGACCAGAACCTCATCGGTCTGGGCCTCGGCCTCGATCACCTCTTCCTCGACCGGGGCCGCCAGCGCCGCCGCCTTTTCGGCCTCGGCCTTGCGGGTCTCGATCACCTTCTGGTCGCGTTCGGTCGCGATGCGCTTTACTTTCGTCGCCGCCCCGCCGGTGCCCGCCGGGATCAGACGCCCGACGATCACGTTCTCCTTCAACCCGACCAGCTTGTCGCGCTTGCCTTGCACCGCGGCCTCGGTCAGCACGCGGGTCGTCTCCTGGAACGACGCCGCCGAGATGAACGACCGGGTCTGAAGCGAGGCCTTGGTGATCCCAAGAAGTACCGGCTCGCCCGTCGCGGGTCTGCCTTTGCGCGCCACGATCTTGGCGTTCTCTTCCTCGAACTCGGCCTTGTCGAGATGCTCGCCCTTCAGCAACGTGGTATCGCCCGACTCGAGGATTTCGATCTTCTGCAGCATCTGCCGCACGATCACCTCGATATGCTTGTCGTTGATCTTGACGCCCTGCAGCCGGTAGACGTCCTGCACCTCGTCGATCAGGTAGTCGGCCAAAGCCTCAACCCCCAGAATGCGCAGGATGTCGTGCGGTGCCGGGTTGCCGTCCATGATGTAGTCGCCCTTCTGGACGAAATCGCCCTCGGCGACAGGGATGTGCTTGCCCTTCGGCACCATGTATTCCACCGGCTGGTGGCTATCGTCCGCCGGTTCGATCGAGATCCGGCGCTTGTTCTTGTAGTCCTTGCCGAACCGCACATAGCCATCGGCCTCGGCGATGATCGCGTGGTCTTTCGGACGGCGCGCCTCGAACAGCTCCGCCACGCGCGGCAGACCGCCCGTGATGTCCTTGGTCTTGGCACCTTCACGCGGAATACGCGCAACCACGTCACCGGCGACGATCTCGGCGCCGTCTTCGACCGACAGGATGGCATCGACCGACATCGGATAGCTGAGTGGCGTGCCCGCCTCGTTGCGCACCGGCTCGCCTGATTTGGCATCCATCAGGATCACCTCGGGCTTCAGGTCCGACCCGCGTGGGATCGAGCGCCAGTCGGCAACGATCTTCTGGGTCATGCCGGTGGCATCGTCAGTATCCTCGCGGATCGACAGGCCAGAGACCAGATCGACGAACTTCGCCACACCCGCCTTGTCGGCGATGATCGGCAGGGTATAGGGGTCCCATTCGATCATCTTGTCGCCGCGCTTGATCTTGGCACCGTCCTTGACGAACAGCTTAGAGCCATAGCTGACCTTGTGCGCCGCCCGTTCTTGCCCGTTGGCGTCGATGATCGCGATCTGCATGTTCCGGCCGATCACGATCTCTTCCTTGGAGGCGTTCGAGATGGTCGCGGCATTGCGGAACTCGATCTTGCCCTCCTGAGAGGCCTCAAGGAACGACTGCTGGCCACCCTGCGCAATGCCGCCGATGTGGAACGTCCGCATCGTCAGCTGGGTGCCCGGCTCGCCGATCGACTGAGCGGCGATGATGCCGACAGCCTCGCCGACATTGACCATCGTGCCGCGCGCAAGATCGCGCCCGTAGCAGGTGGCGCAGACGCCCTCTTCGGCCTCGCAGGTCAGCGGCGAGCGGATTTTCACCGCCGCGACGCCGGCCTGATCGACCATGTCGGCCTTGCGCTCGTCCATCAGCTCGCCCACGGCAACGATCACTTCGTCACCACCGGGCATCACCACATCCTCGGCCGCGACACGGCCCAGAATACGCTCGGCAAGGGTCGAGACGATCTCGCCGTCGTTGATCGCCGCTTTCGCAGTGATGTGCTGATCGGTGCCACAGTCGTGGCTGCGCACGATGCAATCCTGCGCCACGTCCACCAGACGCCGCGTCAGATATCCCGAGTTGGCAGTCTTGAGCGCGGTATCGGCCAGACCCTTGCGGGCGCCGTGGGTCGAGTTGAAGTATTCAAGAACGGTCAGGCCTTCCTTGAAGTTCGAGATGATCGGCGTCTCGATGATCTCGCCCGACGGCTTGGCCATCAACCCGCGCATACCGCCCAGCTGTTTCATCTGGGCAGGCGAACCCCGCGCACCGGAGTGCGACATCATGTAGACCGAGTTCGGCTCCATCTCGGCACCGGCATCGTCGTAGCGCACCGCCGAGATATCCTTCATCATCTCGCCCGCGACAGCATCGGAACATTTCGACCAGGCATCGACGACCTTGTTGTACTTTTCGCCCTGAGTGATCAGGCCGTCCATGTACTGCTGTTCGAATTCCTTCACCTGATTGCGGGTTTCACCGACGATGTCCCACTTGTTATCGGGGATCAGCATGTCGTCCTTGCCGAACGAAATGCCCGCCTTGAAAGCCTCGCGGAAGCCAAGTGTCATGATGTGGTCGCAGAAGATGACCGATTCTTTCTGACCGCAGAAGCGGTAGACGGTGTCGATAACCTGCTGCACCTCTTTCTTGCGCAGCAAACGGTTCACCTGCTCGAACGGTGCCTTGGCGTTCAACGGCAGCATCGCGCCCAGACGGACCCGGCCCGGCGTGGTGTCGAACCGTTTCCAGACCTCGTTGCCTTCTTCGTCGATCTGCTTGACCCGGGCGATGATCTTGGTGTGCAGGTGCACGATGCCCGCAGCCAAGGCATGCTCGACCTCGTCGGGGCTGGCAAAGGCCATGCCTTCACCTTTCATGCCTTTGCGCTCCATCGACACGTAATAAAGCCCCAGCACCATGTCTTGGCTGGGCACGATGATCGGCGCGCCGTTTGCGGGTGACAGCACGTTGTTGGTCGACATCATCAGGACGCGCGCCTCAAGCTGCGCTTCCAGCGACAGCGGCACGTGCACGGCCATCTGGTCGCCGTCAAAGTCGGCGTTGAAGGCCGAGCAGACCAGCGGGTGAAGCTGGATCGCCTTGCCTTCGATCAGGATCGGTTCGAACGCCTGGATGCCCAGACGGTGCAGCGTCGGCGCGCGGTTCAGAAG
>JBBKVJ010000122.1:0-5358 GCA_037968375.1 Paracoccaceae bacterium
GACGAGGGCCGTGATTTCGTTGGATTTGGTCCTGTGTCTCAGTTGCTGACGCTAGTCAGTACCGTTTATGACGGTATATTTTTGAAGATATTGGAAGACGCGCGCAGTAATCCCGACAAATTTGATATCCGTCATGACTTTCTTAATCCTGATAACCAGTAGGGTGGTGCCGCTCGAGCAGAATTTAATTTCGACGGGAAGCATCCGACCAGTCTGAACCGGAGGTCCGCTGTGGGCTCAAAGCCCCCAAACACAAAACGCCCGCTCCTTCCGGCGCGGGCGTTCCGAATTGCAACGTGGCGCGTGCCTCAGCGGCGCAGGCCCAGGCGCTCGATCAGCGAGGTGTAGCGCGACTCGTCCTTTTTCTTGACGTAGTCCAACAGCTTGCGGCGCTGGGCGACCATCATCAACAGGCCCCGGCGCGAGTGGTTGTCTTTCTTGTGGGTCTTGAAGTGGTCGGTCAGCGTCGCGATCCGCGACGACAGGACGGCGACCTGAACTTCGGGCGAACCGGTGTCGCCTTCCTTGGTGCCGTATTCCTTGATCAGCTTGGTCTTTTCTTCCGCCGTGATCGACATCGGGTGCTCCTTGTCAAAAGGGGTTATGGCGCAGGCCGGGATGTCGTCCAGCAAGGCCCTTGGAGGGGTCCGCCCGAATGGCGGATGCGCGCATATAGGCGACGTCGGGACAAAAGAAAAGCCCCGAGTCCGGGCGTGGCGGCTGATCGCAGATGACAAAGGCGCGGCATCACCGCGCCTTTTGCCATATCGGTAGCGGCCTGGTTCAGGCGGCCTGAGCCAGCTCGCCCCTCGGCACCAGCTTGATCATGTCGGGCGTCAGATCGACCCCACCGCGGATGATCGCCACCGCCAGCCCGTCGGCAAAGACGATGCCGTTGTCGGCATTCATCGGGTCGGGGTTGATCGCAATATGGGGCGGGCCATCCGCAGCGTTGTAGGTCAGGTGCAACTCATCCTCAAGCGGGTTGAAATCCTCGATCATTGGCGCCGGTCCGTCGGGATTGGCATCGAAGATGAACGTGTCCTCGCCCTCGCCGCCCGTCCCCCAATCATTGGCGCCGAGCCTCAGGATATCGGCCCCCTTGCCACCGTTGAGGTAATCGCGCAGAACCTCGTCGCCCTCTTCGTAGCCGCCGTAGAGGGTGTCGTTGCCGGCGCCGCCGAAGAGGACATCCGCCCCCTTGCCGCCATCCAGCCTATCGTCACCCCAGCCGCCGCTGAGCGCATCTTCGCCATCGCCGCCCAACAGCAGATCGTCGCCCATGCCGCCCTCAAGCGTATCATCGCCCGCGCCGCCAATCAGCGTGTCGTTGTCCAGCCCGCCGAACAGCGCGTCATCGCCGTCGCCACCGTCCAAGAGGTCATCGCCCGCATCGCCACTCAGATGGTCATCGCCGTCCTCGCCAAAGAGATTGTCGTCGCCGTCGCCACCCCAGAGCCGATCGTCGCCGTCGCCGCCAAGCAGCGTATCGTCGCCCCCGAACCCGTGCGCATAATCCGCGCCGCCGCGTGCAACTATCAGATCGTCGCCGGCGCCGCCTTCCAGCGTATCGGCGGCATCGCTGCCCACGACAGGGGCGGGTGCTGTGGCTTCGGAGGCGTCATGCGGTATCTGGACGAAGTCCAGCGGCGAGCCCTGGCCTTCGGCCACGTCGTCCTGGACATCCTCTTGGGTGTTGTCGTCGTCATCGTCGCCCGAGAACATCCCCGGAATATCGAAAAGCGAGCCGATGAGGGCTGCACCCAAAAGGCCTGTCAGAATTGTAAGCATGGTTCCGTTATCCCCTGCACCGGAGCAATCAACGCCTTGGTGGCACCACCCGACCTCAGCCCGGAAAAGCTACCCCAACGCCCCGGCGGAACCATTAATGAACCTCGGAAATCATCCGGGATTCGGGGCAATCTGTGCGGTCAGTTAACGATGCGTTAATCCCCGCCGATCATCTGCCGACAGGACGGCGCGCCGGGCGGCAACCCCGGGTTACAGCCAGCGCTCGGGCTGCCGGTCATAGCCGATATAGAGCGGATGTTTCGGATGCCCGTGTTTCGAAAGGCCCAGGTGATGAAGATCGTGGTTCGTGGCACGCAGCAGCCGGGCCACCTGAGCGCCCCGGCCCAGATGTGCGCCATGGGTGCCCCAGGCGCAGACGATCGTGTCGGCCCAGGCAGCACTGTCGGCGATGGCCGCGTCGTTGCCGGGGCCTATGGGGTCGGCCTCGGCGCGCATCACCCGGGGGTCAGTGGCGCGGAAGGCGAAGATGTTGGTGACCCGGAAGGCACCAAAGCCCAATGCCCGCGCCCGACGCTCGCAACGCTCGACCGTGGGGTCATTTTGCAGTTCAGTCGCGGTCGAGGGGTTCAGCATGACGAACAGCGCCTTGCGCCCGGCAGGTTGCCAGATCCGGGTCAGAAGATAGCGGTAGCGTTCGCAGGGCGAGTAGACCGCCTGCGAGGCGGCATCGCCCTTCTGATAGGTGCGGGTCAGCATCGAGGGGTTTTCGCCGGGTTGGCGGCGCAGCACAAGTCCCGGATGTCTGAGGGGCCCGGATGTCTGAGGGGCCCGGATGTCGGAGGGGGCTGTCTGCCCCCGCACGCGTTGCGTGCCCCCCGACGGTATTTTTGACAAAAGGAAGGACCTACTGGTTGAACACCCGGCTGGGGTGCAATTCGCCCGCGCGGTAGCTGCCGACGGCAACGGCTTTGCCCTGGTATGAGGCCCAGGCCTCATCGCCATAGTCCACATTCGAGGCGATCACCTGGCCCGGATTGCCATTCCGGAGCCGTGCCGCACCTGCCGCCGTGGCGGGCAGTTCGGGCAGGTCCTGCAGCCCGGTCTCGAGCGGCAGAAGATGGGCATCCAGTTCCGGCGTCTGGGCGAGACGTTCGACCTCGTCCATCGTGATCCCGTCCTCGGCGTCGAACGGGCCGGACCAGGTGCGGCGCAGCGTCACGACATGGCCAAGGCAGCCCAGCATCTGCCCCAGATCGCGGGCGATGGCGCGCACGTAGCCGCCCTTGCCGCAGACCATCTCGAGTTCGGCATGATCGGGATCGGGGCGCGCGGTCAGCGTCAGGCTTTCGACCCAGAGCGGACGTGCGGCAAGGTCCATGTCCTCACCATCGCGGGCCAGGGCGTAGGCGCGCTGGCCGTCAACCTTTACGGCGGAGAACTGCGGCGGGACTTGGCTGATATCGCCGGAGAAGGCGGGCAGGGCGGCGGTGATCTCGGCATCGGTGGGGCGGCTGGCGGCGGTGGCGATGACCTGGCCCTCGGCATCGTCGGTATTGGTCGCCGCACCGAAGCGCACCGTGAAGCGGTAACATTTCAGTGCGTCGGTGATATAGGGCACGGTCTTGGTCGCTTCGCCCAGGGCCACCGCCAGCACACCGGTCGCTGTGGGATCAAGCGTGCCGGCATGGCCCGCCTTTTTGGCGCCAAAGGCCCAGCGCACCTTGTTGACCACGGCGGTCGAGGTTGGCCCTGCAGGCTTGTCGATCACAAGCCAGCCGGAAATGTCGCGCCCTTTGCGGCCTCGGCCCATCATTGCCCCCTTTGAGGTGAAGGCCCGCCTGCTATCGCGGGCGCGGGTGCCGGTCAACCGGCGGGACGGACAAGGCCCAGGATCGGGCCCATCGGAAATCCGAAATCCGATCGGTTCAGCTCGGGCGCATACAGGCGTGAGATGCGGCCGTCGAAATACAGCGCCTGCGGCGTGCCCAGCACATCACGAAACAGGCGTGCGAATTCGTGGAAGGTGACCGGGCGGTCGGAGATCGCGAAAAAGGCGCGGCTGCCATCGGGCGAGACACCGACGCCGTTGCGGACATAGCGCGAGGTGCTGTCGGGCAGGAATCGCGGATGCAGCGCGCCGTCAATGACCAGCATCGGGCCGGATTGCGTGGCATCACGGCAGGGCGGCGGGTTGGCGGCGAAGGCGCGCGTTTCGATCACCGCATAGCCCTGCGGCAGAATGCAGAAGACGCCGTTCGGCAAGAGGCCGAAGTTGCCGGGGCCAGCGCTGGTGATGAGGCGCGCGGTTTCGGCGCCGTCCTGGATATAAAGGCCGACAGGGGCGCGGTCGGAATGATACATACCCGCATTCATCGCGAACTCCAGCGACAGGCCGTCGCCGCCCAGCGCCCGGTCGACACGCTCGAATGTGCCCAGCGGCTTGTCGTCGGGGGCGGTCAGGAACAGGCGCAGATCGTCGCCCGGCCCGGCCTCGCAGATCGCATACCCGCGCCCTTCATGATCGACGGTCCGGCAGGCCGCAGAGAAAGCTGTGGTGGCGCTGGCGGTCAGGGCCAGCAGCGCGGCAAGCGTCAGGCTAAGCCTCCGGATCATCGCTTTGCTCGAGGTCGCGGCGGACCTTTTCGTCGTCGAAAAGGCGGCGGGTTTCATCCATCCGGTCGAAGGTCTCGTCCAGCGCGAAACGCAGCTCGGGGGTGAATTTGACCGTCAACGCCTTGCCGACCGCGTGTTTCAATTCGCCCTTGTTGCGGCGCAGCGCCGCCAGCGCCTCTTCCTTGCCCTCACCGCCAAGCGGCAGGATATAGGCAGTGGCGATGCGCAGGTCGGGCGTGATGCTGACCTCGGCCACGGTGATCGAGATGCGGTTGAGGTCTGTGTCATGCACCTCGCCGCGCTGCAGGGTTTCGGACAGGGTGCGGCGGATCAACTCGGCGACGCGCAGCTGGCGCTGCGAGGGGCCGGAGCCGTGGCCAGAGCGGGAAGAGGTGCGAGGTTGTGCCATCTCAGTCGATGTAAGCCGTGGCGGGCGGTCAGGCAAGGCGGGCTTTGCCAGTGCGGGCGGGTTCGGCTATGCGGGGCCTTTAGCGGAGGGTTTGTCATGAGCGAAGTGCCGGGCATCGTGATTACGGGCGCGTCGGGGCGGATGGGGCAGATGCTGATCCGGACCGTGATGGACAATGGCAAGTCGCGGCTGGCGGGATGTGTCGAACGGGCCGGGCACGGATGGGTCGGGCAAGACGTTGGCGTGGCCATGGGCGGGGCTGCGGTTGGCATCATTGTCACCGACGATCCCCTGGAGGCGTTCGTCGACGCGCACGCGGTGATCGACTTTACCACGCCCGCCGCGACGGTGGAATTCGCAGGTCTGGCCGCGCAGGCGCGGGCGGTGCATGTGATCGGCACGACGGGTCTGTCCGAGGCCGATCTGGCCCGGCTGGAGGCCGCCGCGCGGCATGCGGTGATCGTCCGGGCGGGGAACATGAGCCTGGGCGTCAACCTGTTGGTGCAGCTGACGAAAAAGGTGGCTGCGGCGTTGGGCGAGGAGTTCGATATCGAGATCGTCGAGGCGCATCACGGGGCTAAGGT
>JBBKVJ010000123.1:0-4281 GCA_037968375.1 Paracoccaceae bacterium
GTTCGAGACCGATGCGCTGCTCGGGGCGGGCGCCGTGCCCGATATCACGATGTCCCGCGCCCTCGAGATCTACTGGGACGTTGCGGCTGACCAGATTCGCAAGAAAAGCCCGGATCAGATCCGGCGCTGGAAGAACCCGCTCAAGAAGGCGGTGCGAAACTGGATCGATGTCGTCGGTGACGGGCCGATCCGGCATCTGGTCATGGACGACATCTACACGTTCCGGGACTGGTGGATCGAGCGGATCGAGGCGCGCAGCCTCACGCCGAACTCGGCCAACAAGGATTTTCGCCATCTCTCGGTCGTGTTCGAAACGGCAAACCTGCGCAAGCGCCTCGGGCTCATCAACCCCTTCAAGGGTGTCGGCCTGCGGGAAGACGAGAAGAAACACCGGGCCCCATTCTCCGAGCCCTTCCTGCGCGAGACGTTTCTGCGCCCCGGCGCGTTCGACGGGCTGAACACCGAGGCGCGCTGCATCGTGCTGGGCATGGTCAACACGGGCTACAGGCCCAGCGAGGGCGCCGCCCTGACCCGGGACCAGATCCGGCTCGACACCGACGTCCCCCACATATCGATCGAGCCCGGCGAGCGTCAGCTCAAGAGCCAGTATTCCAGGCGGATCATCCCACTGGCCGGCGTCAGCCTCGAGGCGTTCCGCGAGTGTCCCGACGGCTTCCCGCGCTACGCCGACAGCCCCGCGCTGTCCGCCCTGGCGAACAAGTTCATGCGCAACAACGGTCTGGCCGAAACCCCGGACCATACGCTCTACGGGCTGCGCCACAGCTTCGAGGACCGGCTTTTGGATCGGGACGTCGACGAGCGGATCAGGCGCGACCTCATGGGCCACACCCTCAACCGGCAGCGCTACGGCAAAGGTGCCAGTCCAGAGAAGCTCCTCGAGGTTGTTCGGCTGATCGCGCTGTGACGGCATCAGTCCTGCCCTTCTGCCGATGGACGACGGCCCGCAGTCGCTCGATCTCGTCGGCGGCATGCGGGTGATGCTTCCTGGTCTCGTGAAGCTTTCGACGGCTGCTCGTAGCCGCGCGGCGTCCACCAAATCAATCAGTCCACTTAGAGTCACCCTCAAGTTGGGTTTCTTTGTTTCTGAGGACCCCATGGCTACGATCTTCCACCGCCATCGGCGCGAAGCGTTCTCGCCGCGCGACAGGTAGTCGTATGCCGTGGCGAAGGGCCTCGGCGTGACGATCGTAACCCCAACGGCGATGCTGCGCTCGGGCGGGCCGCGAAGGGCGGTGCGGCGCTCAGAGCGGCCGTCTCCGCCAACGCGGACAGGTTCGCAGCCCACCTCGCTGGGATCGTCGCCGACGTACATGCCGCGGGGCGTACGACGCTGCGAGCAATCGCGGCAGACATCACGGCACGCGGGATGCGCACCCGCAAAGGCGAACGTTGGAACGTGCCAAATGGGAACTTGCTCGCGATAAGAGGGCCAATCACTTAGAAGCGACACAGTGAAGATGCCTGGCTCGATCGCGAGCTGCACACTACTGGAACAAGAAATCGTCTACCGTCAGAAGGGAAGCGCTTACCCCGAACAGCAGGATGGAATCGCCAGTTGCGTGGGTGATCATCGCCCCACCAGCGGTATCCGTGATCTGCAGATGGGCGAAATCGAGGTCACCAATATCGAACTCGATCAAATCCGCGCCGTCGTGGAAATCAGCGATCGCATCGTCGCCATCGCCCAACGCAAAGACAAAGACATCACCGCCGCTGTGCCCGGTGATTTGGTCGTCGCCCGCGCCACCCGAGATCGTATCGGCCTGCGCGGTGCCGGTGATGATGTCATATCGGCGTTGAGGAATTGCAGCCCGGCGTCGGCGTCGTAGCGCTCGCCGACGAAGCCTTTCGACTCCCCGGCCGCCGCGACGTCCAGCACCCATTCCTGCTGCTCGCCGAACGGGCGGTAGACCGCCGTCTCATCCGCTGCGCCGTCGGCTCCGGTGACAGCCCTCACAGACGCCAGAGCGTCGCGGTGCAGATAGCTTTCCACCCCGTCCACGATCCGCACCGAGGGATGCGGGTAGGCCACGACCTCCTCGGTCAGGGTGTCGAAGCCGCGCAGCTCCATCGGTCCGAAATACACCGTGGCACCCGGCGGCACGAAGGCCGGCGAGGGGCAGGCGATTGCGGCGGGGATGTCCTCGATCTTCATCAGCCGGGCTCCGCCCGCACCGTAGACGTAGCACGTCTTTTTCGCGCCGAGGGCCCCGCCCAAAGGCCGGTTCTCGCCGTCGTATTCCATCACTTTACCGTCGAGGCCCGCAAGCATGTTGCCGTTGGCGTCATAGACCAGCCCCAGCGTGCCGCCGCCCGTCAGGGCAATCGCATCGGGCGCATGGAACGGCCCTCCGGGGGTGTAGCTGTAGGCACCGACGCGCGAGTTCTGGCGCATCCGGCCCGCCGCGTCATAGGCGAAGCTTTGGCTGAAATCGGGCAGGCCCGAGAAGTTCGCCGCCGACAGAAGCCGCCCGGCATAGTCGTAGGCATAATCCAGATCGCCCTCGGGCGCCTCGGTATCGGCGCGGGTGATGCGGCCGGTGGCAGAGCGGGTGTAGATCGTATCGAGGAGCGGCGTGGTCCAGGCAGGCTCGAACACCGACAGCCGGGTCGGCCAGCCACGCCGGGGGTCGTAGGTGCCGGTCTCGCGCGTGCCGCTGGCAAGGACGGTTTCGGTGGGGTTGCCCACCTTGAGGTCGAAGACAGCAGCGTCAATACCAGCAGCCTGAGCCTCCAGTGCTCGCGCCGCCTTTTCCTTCTCGTTGATTTTGCCAACCAGCGGGGCCAGTTCGCCATCTGAAGCCTTCGACTTCCTCAGACGCTTGAGCTTCTCCTTGAGTTCGATCACCTCGCCCTTGGTTTCAGCCGCCTGAGCCAGAACGGGCAGCATCTCATCATGGGCTTTCGCGCGGCGCGCCGCGAAGTCGACAGTCCAGGAGTGCCGACTGTCGGCCTCCGCCCTGCCGCGCAGCGGTAGCAGCCGGGCGTAGGACGGGAACGGCTTGCCAGCGTTTTCCTCCTGCTCAAGCCAATCGGCGGTTAGATTGGCCGGCAGCGCGCTGTCAGCAAGCGGTTTCCCGTCCTTGTCGAACCCGAAATGTGAGGTGCCCCGAACGGAGCCGCTGCTCACAGGCGGGCCGGGAAAGGCGGTGCGTCGCTGCGAGCGGTCGTCAGCCGGAATGCGCAGGCCGTCGCGGAGAATCTTGCGCCCGTCGTCGCAGCGATCAGGGCTGATGGGCAAATGACGCCGCGCAGGATTGCCGCCGAACTCAATCGGCGCGGAATGCTGACACGGCGCGGTGGTGCGTGGCAGGTGTCGAACGTCAGGAGCTTGCTGGCGCGGCTGGGTAGGTTCGGGGCCGCCCGGCCCTGATGAGTGCGGGCTGACGCCGTTGCTGCCCTCTGGGCCGAGAGCAGTGAAGGTCCGCTTCGAGTCCATTTTGACTAATGCTGCATGACGCACCAATGTCAGCTCTGCATTCTGCGATGATTGTTACCGATCTTAGATCGCGCTGCCGCCCAAACTTATGATTGAATTCTCGAAAGGATGCTAAGGGCGCTGAGGAAAGGGCGCATCTTCTAGCACAGCATTCTGTATCCGGTCGCACCTGAAACACCTGACGGCATCCTTGTCACTATCCCATGCATACAGATACCAAGCCGGGGGACAGAGCAGGAGGTGATGAGGCTCGATGATGCGCGTGCTGATCAGCGGGGCAATGCTGACGGTCTGGGCGGCTGAACCTATGTGAACCGACTTTAGCTGACAACGATTCAGGCGACCGGAATGAGCTTTTTCGGCCTTTACGGCTCATTCGCGGCACTGGCCACGACACTGACCTTGTCAGCGGTCGCCAACCGCGTCGGCATCGGATTCCAGCTCGGGACCCATAAGAACTGGCAGCTGGTGACCAACGACGGCTCCGGAGCGCCGAGCTTGACCGACCTTGGCGCCAGGTTCCCGGTCAACAACATGACCAAAGTTCTGACGCTGACCATTGCGGCATCGCCAAATGGCACGGATATCGGCTTGAGGATCGTCGAGGAAGCCAGTGGCGCGGTGGTCGAGTTCACCCTCACCACCGACATTCCTGCCGCGACCCAGTTGCTCGGCCCGCGCAACTACATGAACAACGGCGCCACGGCGGCGGCGGTCGCTTACGATTGCTCGGGGGTTTATGTGGAAACGGACTTCTAAGCCACGGAGTAGGCCGCGATGAAGCCGTTGAAAGCCACTCAATTGAAATCGTTTATGCCGAC
>JBBKVJ010000124.1:0-4298 GCA_037968375.1 Paracoccaceae bacterium
AATAAAGGGCAAAAGAGGGAGCAGCCAGAGCGTCATTGCTTCAGCGTCCCAAGCGATTCAACCACATCGGCCTGCCGCTTGCGATAGACCGCGACGACCAGCGCAAAACCGATCGCCAGCTCCACTGCCATAACCGCCATGACGAGGATCGCCAGCAATTGCCCCTTTGGCGCGCCTTCGAGCGTGAAGGCCCAGAAACCGACGGCAGCAAGTAGCGTACCGTTCAGCATCAGCTCAAGCCCCATCATTAACATTACAAAGGATTTTTGCGATAATGCGCCGAATAGTCCGATGCCGAACAAGGCAGCCGCAACGACGAGGATAGCGGTCAGCGTCATCTCAAGACTCCTCTTCGGGCATCTTGCCATGGCCCTTGTGTGGCGCGTCATCGCTTTTAGGCGCACCCTTCATGTTCATGTTCATGTTCATGTCATGACTGCCGTCGCCGCCATGCCCCCCATGTCCTCCGCTCTTTTCCACTTTGCGTCCTGCAGGCTGGCCGCCCGGTTGCAGGCCCGGCGGCACAGCGCCTGCGTCGGAGTCGCCAAAGCGCCCGCGACGGCTCGACAGGACCACTGCGCCGACCATGGTCGCCAGCAACGTCACCCCCGCCGTCTCAAAGATCAGCATCGACCCGCCGAGCAGTTCAACTCCGAGATTATGCAGGGTGTCGCGCCCCGCGGGCAGGGGATTGTTCGGCAGGTTCGTCGCCAGCACCGCGACTGTCAGCCCGATGAATGCCGCGATCCCCGCCCCTATCGAAAAGCGGTGCTGGTGCACCATCTGCATCGGATTCAGACCTGCGGGGTTCATCATGAACATCACCATGAAAAGTCCCATCACCATCATCTCGACCGCCATCATAAAGACGGTGGCGATGCCGATGTAATCGGCGGACATCAGCAACGCGATGCCGCCAACACAGATGAACGACACCATGAGCGCAAAAGTTGCCCGAATCATCGAGTCGACGCGGAACACGCGCCAGCCGCTCCAGATCGCGAGGGCAGAAAGAGTGTAGAAGGCGAGATTGGTCATGCCAGCGCCACCAATCCAGCCAGCAGCAGATCGGCGAAGGCGATCGGCAGCAGAAATTTCCAAATCAACCCGAGCATCCGCGCCACCGGCATCCGCGCGAGCAGGTGCGAGAGACCAATGACCACGGCCATCAAGATCAGCGTCTTGATCGCCAGCCAAACGATGCCTGGCAGGACCGGCCCCAGATAGCCTCCCAGAAAGGTTGACGCCGCGATGGCTGAAAATCCAACCAGCATGGCTAGCCGCGCTACCTGCCATCCCGCCCGGTTGGCACCCGAATCCTCAACCGAGGTGCCGCCCGCCAGATCGGCGCTATCGGCATAGTCGAACGGTCCGCGCAGGGTCAGAGACAGGCCCAGCAGCAGGAACAACGGCAGGCCGAGCGGCTGGCGAATGACGTTCCACAACCCTTCCTGAGACGCCACGATGTCGCGCAAGTCGAGCGACCGGGCCGGCAGAGCTGCGGCGATCAACACAAACATGCTGAGCAACATGATCGGCAGACCGATAGCGACATAGCGATAGGCGCCGATCAGGGCGAGCGGCGAATTTGGCGACCAGCCATGAAGAAACACCAGAACCACCACCAGCGACTCGCAAGCGCCCCAAAGCACCACGCTCGTCTTGATGCCAATCACCGCGGTCTCGGGGCCGAAAGGCACGACGGCAAGGCCGATGGTGGCAATAGCCAGATAACCCGCGATGGCCAGATACCAGTTCAGCCGGTCTGGAGCCTCGGTCGTCAGGCGCTGGCGGGACAGATGCGCAGCCGCTGCGTAAAACGGGGACACGACCGACACGCCACCCTGTCCGGAGATACTGCGATAAAACACAGCGTCGAGAATGGCGGCGATCCATATCCCGATAGCCAGAAACAAGATCAGCGTGGTCAGGGCGAGCGCGAAGGTCATGACATATGCACTGCGTGACCCTCATGGTCCATGCTATCGCCGTTCTTCTCCTCCGGCTCAGGTGAGGAGGTATTGGCGCAGATGGCGCGCAAGGACTCGTTGTCGAAACTGTTCAGCACCAGCATCGCCTCATGCCATTCCAGCCCGATCAGCAGATCGCCAAGGCCGACCCCGTCCACGTGCACTTTGCTTGGGTTTCCCGGATCGGTCGTCAGCCGCTCAAACCGCTCGCGTACGTCCGAGCCGTTAGGGGCGCAGCCCAGACCGGGCGGGATCGCGGCGCGCACGCCCGACAGTCGGATCAGCCGCTTGAAATCTGCGTCGTCAGACGGACCTCGAAGCAGCCGTTTGGCCAGCGCGGGCAGGCCCAAAAGACGCAACAGCGCCGCGCCAGCATTACCCTCGCCCGCGAAGGGCGGATGCACCACTGCGACCTTTTGAATCACGTCTCCCTGCAAGGTCAGCGTCAACACTAGGCCGGACGGGAACATCGGCAGGAACGGTCCGAAATCGGCGGTATAGGCATCCAATTCTAGGCCGTCTCGAAAGTCGGCGGCGGTCATCGCCATCGGCCGCCCGTAAGGCGTGCCGCCCATCATCCCCTTGCCGCCCTGCCCATGTGAACCAACGCCGCGCCATTCGTTCGGCGGCGCGTCCGGCAGC
The DNA here is from genome assembly GCA_037968375.1 of Paracoccaceae bacterium. GTDB lineage: Bacteria > Pseudomonadota > Alphaproteobacteria > Rhodobacterales > Rhodobacteraceae > CANNFR01. Next base: position 2,613 of record JBBKVJ010000124.1, read on the forward strand.
AGGTCCGCCTCGGTACCGCGGCTGCCGTACAGCAGGCTATTGCGGGTATCGGTTAGGACGGAGACGAGATTATCATCTTTCCCAACTGTCACCGCCTCGGACAGCAGGTCGGACGGCCCAGCTTGCCAGAAAACGGTGGCACGGGGATGGGGGAGCTGGTCATGCAGTCGGTGCAGGTGCTGGACCAGAGATGCGGGGATCGTTCCGGCAACCAGCAGGATGGCCGCTGCACGGGGGGTCTCGACGATGGTCAGCGTCGAGTTTAGGCAAAGCCGCGCCGTTTCGGCTGGTGCGTCGTCACCCTGCGCCACGAACACCGGCACTGGGGCTTGCAAGGCCAGTTTGGCCATCCATGTCATTCCCACCGGAATATCCCCTCGCGCCAGCCGTAGAGGATGCCGACCGACAAAATCGTGAGAAACATGCCCATCTCAGCCAATGCCTTGGGACCTTCCTCGACAAAGACGACGGCCCAAGGATACATGAACATCATCTCCATCTCGAAGGCGACGAACACCAACGTCATCGTGTAATAGCGGACGTGAAATCGTTGCCATGCGTGCGTTTTGGGGTCGCTGCCACCCAGCACCGGACGTTGCTGCGGGTTGGTGATATGGTCGGCAAGGTCTGTTCCGCTTGCAGTCCGCAACCCTGCCGTGAACAGAACCGACAGACCGAGAACCAGAAAGATGGTGATGAGAGTTGTCATGTGGCGGCGATCCGTCTGTTGGCAGATACATCTGTTGGCAATAGTGTCGCGCAAGATGCGCCGCACTTAAATGCACCTCTCTCTGGAGGACTATCGCGATTTTGACTCGCAGCCCATCCGGCTGCGTGACGACAGAAATGATATAGAGCAATCCACAGGGCACCAACCGACTGCACCGCGCTGACGATCAGATAGCTCTGGATCGCCAGAAACATCCGGCCGGTCAGGCCAAGTGCGCTGTAGGCCATTTCGATCTCCTCTCGATCATTTTGATAGGTATTTGAACAGCGCCAGGATCCCCAGCACGATCAATATGATAACTAGCAGCATCCAGATACCGCCCATGCCGAAACCCATCATGATAACCTCCATTCATGCCAAGCGATTCCGGCGTCGGCCTTATGCCGACGCCGACGTGCTTAGTTGTCGTTCATCATGGTGCCGTTGCCCATTCCTTGGCCGCTGCCGGGCTGGCCCTGCATCTGTCCCTGACCGGCGCGCATCATATTCATGCGTTCCATCTTGATCGCGGGCGCAGTCATTTCTTCGGCAGTGACGGCCCCGTCTCCATCCGCATCAAGGTACTGGAACCGATCAACCATCGCTTCGCGGATCATCGCGCTGTGAAGGGTCTCGAACTCGGCGATGGAAAGCGACCCGTCACCGTTGCCGTCATATTCGGTCAGTTTAGCCTGCAGTTGCGTGCGCAACTCTTCGGGCGTCACTGTGCCGTCGCCATCCGCGTCGAACATCTGCATCATGCCGCCGTCCATTATGCCACCGCCCATTACGCTGCCATGCATTCGTTGCATCATGCCCATCATCCCGGGACCGCCGTCCTGCATCATCATGCCCTCTCGGCCATTCGAGCCAGGTTGGCCTTGATGCCCGTGATTGGAATCTGCGAATGCGACGCTGCCGATCGCGGTGGCGGCAAGGACAGTCGCTGCAAGGATAGTTTTGCGGTTCATAATAAC
>JBBKVJ010000125.1:0-11152 GCA_037968375.1 Paracoccaceae bacterium
GTCCAGCACCTCGTCCGCCCCCGCGGCCCGCGCGATGGCACCCTTCTCCGCTCCCCGCGCCACCGCGATCACCCGCGCGCCCATCAATTTGCCGATCTCGACCGCTGTAAGGCCGACGCCGCCCGCCGCCCCCAGTACCAGAAGCGTCTCGCCGGGGCTGAGTCGCGCGCGGTGCGATAACGCCAGATGCGAGGTACCGTAGGCGACCTGAAACGCCGCCGCGTGGATCATATCCATGCCGTCGGGCAACGCCAAAGCCCGGTCGGCGGCGAAACAACCCGTTTCCGCCAGACCGCCGGAACCTGCGAAAAGGACAACTTGCGCACCGGGGGTGAAATCGGCCACGCCGGGGCCGACCTCCCTCACGATACCTGCCAGCTCCATGCCCAGAACCACCGGCGGGTCGGGCATATCCTGATAGGTGCCCTGGGCCATCAGCAGATCGGCAAAGTTCAGACCACACGCCTTAATTGCAACGGAAATCTCGCCCTCTCCCGGCGGTTCTTCCGGCATTTCCATCTGTTCCGGCGCAGAACCCGCCTGCGCGACGCCATAGGCCCGCATCTGATTCTCCATCGCCGGAAACACCCGCAATCCGGTTCTAGGCCGTCAACCCGGCCCCCTCAAGCACGGTTTACCATGCCGTCACTTCGCCGTGTGACGCATACGTCAACGTTTGCTTTTTCGCGTGATGCGTGTATGAAATCGGTCAGTTGGCGCTTACCGGGCGGACGACCGCAGATCCAGAAAAGGGAGATGCCACCCGGTTGAGAAACAGCGCACTTAATGTGTTCAGGAGTATCACCATGCCACACCCCGTTGACGTTCACGTAGGCAAAAGGGTCCGCCACAGACGATGGCTCGCGGGCATGACCCAGCAGCAACTTGCCGAGAGCGTCGGGATCAAGTTCCAGCAGATTCAGAAGTATGAGACCGGGATGAACCGTGTCAGCGCCTCGCGGCTCTGGGACATCGCGCGCACGCTGAACGTGCCGGTCAGCTATTTCTTCGAAGGGCTGGATGCGGCCACGCAGGTCGACAGCGACCTGCCGAACGATATCCTCGCCGACAAGGAGGCACTGGAACTGGTGCGCTCCTACTACGCGATCCCCGAACAGCAGCGCCGCCGCCTGTTCGATCTCGCGCGGGTCTTGAGCGACGCGGCCTGATCGCGCTATGCGGGTGGCGCGGGCAAATGTCCGCGCCAGACTGGCGGAGCGCCGATGACCGATCTCAGTAAGGCCGAGAAGGCCGATCTCATCGACGTGGCGAATGCGCTGGCCAATGCAGCACGCATCGCCACGCTGGCGCATTTCCGCAGCGACGAATTGCAGGCCGACAACAAGCGGGCAACGGGATTCGACCCCGTCACCGTCGCCGACCGCGATGCCGAACAGGCGATGCGCGCGATCCTGGCCCGGCGCCGCCCCGACGATGCGATCCTGGGCGAGGAATTCGGCACAACCTCCGGCACCACCGGCCTGACCTGGGTGCTCGACCCGATTGACGGCACCCGGGGATATCTGTCGGGCACCCCGAACTGGGGAGTACTGATCGGGCTGCGCGACGCGGGCGGCGCACTTTTTGGCATCATCGATCAACCCTATATCGGCGAGAGGTTTTGCGGTGGCTTCGGCATCGCCGAAATGGTCGGACCGCAAGGCGGGCGGCCTTTGCGTACGCGCAAAGCCCGCGACCTGGCCGAAGCGATCCTGTTCACCACCTTTCCCGAGGTTGGCACCGACGCCGAGGGCCGCGCCTTCAAGGCGCTGTCGGCCTATGCAAAACTTACCCGCTATGGCATGGATTGCTACGCCTACGCGCTTGTCGCGGCAGGCCAGATCGACCTTGTCGTCGAGGCGGGTCTGCAGACCTATGACATCATGGCCCCACTGGCGGTGATCGAGGCTGCGGGCGGGATCGTGACCGATTGGCGAGGCGGGTCCGCGCTGGATGGCGGTCGGGTGCTGGCTGCCGCCAATGCAAATATCCACGCCGCCGCACTGGCGGTTCTGGCGGACGCGCCCGAGGACTAGGCGCCGCGCCACGCCGCCCGCAAGGCTTGCCCAACCGCAACGACTTGCCTAATCCTGAAGGCGTGGCGGCAACCACCCGTGTCCTTCCCCCCTTCTGACGGCGCCGCTTGCAATGGCAACCGAAGGGGCCGAACTGGAGGATACTGACATGACCGAACTTCTGATCCGTGGCGCTGACGTGGTCGTCACGATGGACGACAAGCGCCGAGAACTGTCCCATGGCGATGTGCTGATCCGGGGCGGCACCGTCGCCGAGGTCGGCCAGGGCCTTACCACCACCGGCGAGGTGATCGAGGCGCGCGGCTGCGTCGTCACCCCCGGCCTCGTCAACACGCATCACCACCTCTACCAGTCGCTGACCCGCGCGGTTCCAGGCGGGCAGGATGCACTGCTGTTCGGCTGGCTGAAAACGCTCTACCCGATCTGGGCGCGGATGGGGCCGGAAGAGATGCGGGTGTCGGCGCTGACTGGCCTCGCCGAACTGGCACTTACGGGGTGCACGCTGACCTCGGACCATCTCTACCTCTACCCGAACGGCGCCCGACTGGATGACACGATCGACGCGGCGCGCGAGATCGGCCTGAGGTTCCACCCGACCCGCGGCGCGATGTCGATCGGCGAAAGTGCTGGTGGTCTGCCGCCCGACAGTCTGGTCGAGGCCGAGGCTGCGATCCTGGAAGACAGCATCCGCGTCATCGACGCTTTCCACGATCCCGCCGAAGGTTCGATGCTCCGCGTCGGCCTGGCACCCTGCTCGCCGTTCTCGGTCAGCCGCGAGTTGATGCGCGATGCCGCGCATCTGGCCCGCGACAAGAGTGTCATGCTGCACACCCATCTGGCCGAGAACGACGAGGACGTGGCCTACAGCCTGGAAAAATTCGGCTGCCGCCCCGGTCAATATGCCGAAGACCTGGGCTGGACCGGCGCGGATGTCTGGCACGCGCATTGCGTGAAACTGGATGCGGGCGAGATCGACCTTTTCGCGCGGTCGCGCACCGGTGTCGCGCATTGCCCCTGTTCGAACTGCCGTCTCGGCTCGGGCATCGCCCCGATCCGCGCGATGCGCGATGCCGGCGTCAAGGTCGGCCTTGGCGTCGATGGCTCGGCCTCCAACGATGCGGGATCGCTGATCGGCGAAGCGCGGCAGGCGATGCTGTTGCAGCGGGTTGCGCGCGGTGCGGATGCGATGAGCGCGCGCGAGATGCTGGAGATCGCGACGCGTGGCGGTGCTGCGGTTCTGGGGCGCGACGACTGCGGGCAGATCGCACCCGGCAAGCGCGCCGATATCGCGGTGTGGGATGTCTCGGGCATCGAGGCGGCGGGGGCGTGGGACCCGGTCGCGGCGCTTCTCCTTTGCGGGCCTGCCCGGGTGCGCGACCTGATCGTCGAAGGTCGCCGGGTGGTGGCCGAAGGTCAGGTGGCGACGCTGGACCTGCCGCATGTCATCGAGCGGCAGAATGCCCTTGCCAGGCGCCTCGCCCAAGCGTGACCGACAGCGTCCACCACAAATCTTCTGCGAAGATTTCCGGCCTCCGGTTCCGATCGGGTGCGCCTTGATCCTTCGCCAGAAGGATCGTCTCAGTCGCCCGGCGGCGAGGCGAATACCGTGGTACGCCCGCTTGCATCGGTCACCAGCACCTCGCCCACCGGTGCCAGCGCATCCTCGATGGTCAGCGTGGTCAGCACCGCCTCGACGATGAACCGCGCCGGGTTGGTTCGCTCGTCCAGCAGCACGACATATGTCCAGCCATCGGGGCAGCCGCCCAGCACGCCCTTCCAGCGGCGCGCGCCCTCGGGCGGCTTGCCACCCCGGCAGGTGGCGCCGTTCGACAGACGGACACTCAGCCCATCGGACGACAACCGCGCCGCCACCGGATCGGGGCTGCCGGAGACGGTGGGGGTGCCGTTAGTCGTAACACAGGCAGCCAGGGCCAGAGTGGGCAGAACGGCGGACAACAGGCGAAACAGCATTGGCAATCTCCCAAGACGGCGTTTCAGACGACCCCTCACACGGGCCAGATCAGCGGGATCAGCAGGCTGGCCGTGATCCCCAGAATGATGTTCAGCGGCACGCCGACACGCAGATAATCGGTGAACCGGTAGCCGCCGGGGCCATAGACCAGCATATTGGTCTGATAGCCGATCGGTGTCGAAAACGCCGCCGAGGCCGCGAACATGACGGCCACGACCAGGGGTCGCGGATCGAGGCCCAGCGCCAGCCCCAGTTCGATCGCGATCGGCGTAAAGATCACGCCGACGGCGTTGTTCGAGACCAGCTCGGTCAGCGTCGAGGCCAGCGCGTAGAGGCAGAAGATCACCATGAACGGCGGCATCAGCCCCAACCAGGGCTCGACCCAGCTGACGATCAGCCGCGCCGCACCGGAATGATCCAGCGCAGCACCCACCACCAGCATCGAGAAGATCAGCGCCAGCAATCGCCCGTCGATGAATGAGAACGCCTCGTCGGCATCGATGCAGCGGGTCAGTAAGATTACCGCTACCGCGATCACTGCACAGACCAGGATCGGGGCCACGCCGAACGCCGCCAGCGCCACGATGGCGGCCAAGGCACCGATGGCAATCGGCGCATGGCCGCGCCGGTAGGCTTTGACCGTGGGCCGCGAAACATCAACAAGGTCCATGTCGGTGGCCAGCCGCGCGATATCCTCTGCGGCGCCCTCCAAGAGCAGGGTATCGCCCACCACCACAACCACATCGTCCAGCTGCCGCCCGATGTTCTGGTTCCGCCGGTGCACCGCCAGCGTGTAGACGCCATACCGCCGCCGCAGCCGCAGCGAGCCCAGCGAGCGCCCGATCATCCGGCAGCCGGGCGAGATCAGCACCTCGACCGTCTCGGTCTGCACCGACGACAGCTTGTCGACCATGCGCACGTCCTTCGACTGCTGCAGACCCAGCAGTTCCTCCATCTCGGTGCGCAGAACCACGCGGTCACCGGCCTCCAGCGTCACCACGCCCAGATTGCGCCTGAGCGATGCATCACCGCGCAGCACGTCGACCAGCCGCACGCCCTCGCGCTTGAAAATATCGACCTCCAGCGCCTCCTGCCCGATCAGCGAGCTGTCCTCTGGCACCGCGACCTCGGTAAAGAACTTCAGCTTGCGCCGGTCCGACAACATGCCGCCCATCGACTGCCGCTCGGGCAACAGCCGCCGCCCGATAAGCCCCAGATAGGCCATGCCGACCAGAACCTGCACCGCCCCAAGGGGGGCGATCTCGAAGATCGAAAATGCCTCCATCCCCTTTGACCGCGCGACGCCATCGACCAGAAGGTTGGTCGAGGTGCCGATCAGCGTCAGCGTGCCACCGAGGATCGCCATGTAACTCAGCGGGATCAGCAGTTTCGACGGCGACACACCCAGCTTTTTCGCGACCTGGATAAACACCGGGATCATCACCAGCACCACCGGCGTGTTGTTCATAAATGCCGACGCAACTGCGACGAATACCAGCATCACCAGCAGCGTCACGATGGGCCGGTCGTCCATCCGCCGTTCGGCCGCCCGCGTCAGCCAGTCCAGCGCCCCGGTCCGCACCAACCCGCCCATCACCAGAAACATCGCGAGGATCGTCCAGGGCGCGGGGTTCGACAACACGTCCTGTGCCATCTCGTAAGGCACGAAGCCGAAGAACAGCATCGCCGCAGCACCGCCGATGGCGGTAACTTCAGTCGGATACCGCTCGCGCATGAACATCACCAGCATCGCCAGAACGATGCCAAGTGCCAACAGCGCCTTGCCGGTTTCGCCGAGGGGCAGATCTATCATGGTCCGGGAAGTCTCCTCGACCTCATGCGACGGTCAGCCCGCATCTTCGCGCAAGGGCGTCGAAGCCGCAATGGCATCGCGCGGGCGCGGTTGCACCAAAAAAAGCCCGGCCATCAACGCCGCCAATGCCAGCCAGACCCAGCCGGAATAGGTTTCGCCCAACAGCCCCATCGCCCAAAGGACGCCGGTGCCGGTCACCACATAGGCGACCTGCGCCGCAAAGACGGCACCTGCGCGTCCGATCAGCCAGACATAGCCCGCATAGGCCAAAGCATGGATCACCGATGAGGTGGCCAGTGCGGCCTCGGGCGCGCCGATTCCTGCTGCCGGGTTGATCCACTGGCCCGAAGCCAGCGCCAGCGGCAGCGCAATCATCGCGCCCACGATCGAGGCGCCCAGAAGAACCTCGATCGCGCCGCAACCCGCCGTGCCCCATTTCGCCACGTAATTGCCCTCGACCGCGTAGAAGAACGGCGCCACCAGCGCCAGTGGCAGCCAGGCCACCATCGCAGGATCGGGCAGGCTGGCCTCGGGCAGGGCGATCAGCACGACGCCGGTCATCCCCAGCCCCAGCCCCGCCAGCCGCGCCCAGCCGAACCGGTCGACGCCCAGTGCCAGCGCCAGTGGAAACGCCATCATCGGCACCAGCGCGATGGTGATCGACAGGATCCCGGCAGGCAGATGCACTGCGGCGGCATAAGAGGCCGAGTTCGGCAACAGCGTGCCGACCAGCGCGATGATGAGATAAAGTGCGAAGGCGCGGCGATGCGTGGACAGACGCCGGCCACGCCAAATCTGGATCGCCCCCAGCAGCACCGCACCGATCAGCAACTGCCAAAAGATCAGCCCCATTGGTTGATGCCCGCTCGACACCGCGATCTTCGACAGAGTCTGCGTCGCCCCCCAGCCCGCACCAAGCAGCAAGAGGAACGCCAGCAGCCCGATTTGTTCGTTCAGACCGCCGCGCTTCAAGGCCCGGCCTCGGGCAAAAGCCCGCCCTGCCGCACCATCGCGACTTTGGTCGCCCTGCCGGTCTTGTCGTCGGTCTCGACATACAGTCCCGACAGCGTCGCCACGCCATTTGCGGGCGAAAACCGCTCTTTCGGCATGCCGGTGATGAACCGGCGCAGGGGCTCGACCTTGTCCATTCCAATGACCGAGTTGTAATCGCCGCACATCCCCGCATCGGTCAGATATGCCGTGCCGCCGGGCAGGATCATCGCATCCGCGGTCGGCACATGGGTGTGTGTGCCGACGACGACACTTGCGCGCCCGTCGCACCAGTGACCCATCGCCATCTTCTCGCTCGTCGCCTCGCAATGCATGTCGACCAGAATCGCCTGCGCCATGCCGCCCAGAGGATGCGCCTTCAAAACCGGTTCGATGGCCGAGAACGGATCGTCGAAGGGCCGCTTCATGAACACCTGGCCCAGAACCTGCGCCACGACGATCTTGCGCCCGTCCTGCAGCGTGAACAGCCGCCAGCCCTTGCCCGGCGCCACCTTGGAGAAGTTGATCGGACGCAGGATTCGCGGCTCGCCGTCGATATGGCCCAGCATGTCCTTCTGGTCGAACGCATGATCGCCCAACGTCAGGCAATCAACCCCCGCCGCCAGCAGCGCCTTGGCATGGTCGGTGGAGAGGCCGACACCGCTGGTGGCATTCTCGCCGTTGACCACAACGAAATCGAGGTCCCATTGCGTGCGCAAACCCGGCAGCCGTTCGGCCACCGCCTTGCGCCCCGCACGCCCCATCACATCGCCCAGAAACAGAATTTTCATCGCCAATGCCTAGGCGCGGCGCGGCAGGCCTGCAAGGCCACACAAATCTTCTGGCGAAGATTTCCCGCCCGCCTCACGAAGCGCAACCTTGATTTTTCGCAGAAAAATCGTCTCACAGGTCAGGCCGCACCAAGCCTCGCTCGGTCACGATCATATCCAACGGCTGATCGGTCGGCTCCAGCGGCAAGCCCTCGGCCTCCTGCGCCGCCCAGGCATAGCCCAGGGCCAGCACCGGTCCCCGCGCCCGCAGCCCCTGCAACGTCCGGTCATAAAACCCGCCGCCATAGCCCAGCCGCCCGCCGCGCCGGTCGAACGCCACCAGCGGCACGATCAGAACTTGCGGCACCAGCCAGTCGCCCACCGCCGGAACCTGCGCCTCGAACGGACCATCGATCATCGGGGCCTCCGCGCGCCATTCGCGGAACGTCAGCGGCTGGCCTTTCGCCACGATCACCGGCACGCAGACGCGGCCGGAATGCGCGGCCATCGCCGGCAAGGGGTCGATCTCGGTCCGCATCGGCATATAGCCTGACAGAACCTTACCGCCATGCGCGGCCAGCACCGCCCGCAAATGCGCCGACGCATCAGCATGGCCCGCCTCGAACGCCGCCTTGCGCCGTGTCAACGCCGCCGCGCGGGCTTCGGCCTTCTCCTCGGCCAGGCTCACAGCAAAAGGCTCGCCGCCAGACCCAGAAATGCGAAAAAGCCCACAACATCGGTCACCGTCGTCACGAACGGCCCCGAGGCCAGGGCCGGATCAACCCCGAACCGGTCCAGCAAAATCGGAATGACGATGCCGCCCAACGCCGCCGCCATCAGCGTCAGCAGCATCGACACCGCGATCACCAAGGACAGCATCGGAATACCGAACCACAGCCCCGCAACCACCGCCATGATCAGCCCAAAGCCCAGCCCGTTGATCGCCCCCACCGCGATCTCGCGCCGGATCACCCGCCAGGCGTTGCGCACCGTCAGATCCCGCGTCGCGATTGACCGCACCGCCACCGTCATCGACTGGGTGCCCGCATTGCCGCCCATTGAGGCGACGATCGGCATCAGCACCGCCAAAGCCACGAAGGTCTCGATGGTCTCGGAAAACATGCCGATCACCACCGAGGCGAAAATCGCCGTCAGAAGGTTCACGAATAGCCAGACAAAGCGCAGCTTGGCGGTTTCCAGCACCCGGTCCGACAGGCTTTCGTCGCCGACACCGGCGAGAAGCAGGATATCCTCCTCATGCTCTTCGTCCAGCACCGCCATCGCGTCATCGATAGTGATCACGCCGACCAGCCGGTCATCGGCATCGACCACCGGCGCCGAGATCAGGTGATACTGGTTGAACGCATAGGCGACATCGCCCTCGTCTTCGGTCACGCCGATGGTGCGAAAACTGTCCTCGATTATATTGCCCAGCCGCGTCACGCGCTTCGCCGCCAACAGCTTGCCCAGCGTCACATAGCCCACCGGGCTGTGCGTCGGATCGACCAGAATCACATGGTAGAACTGATCGGGCAGGTCCGGCTCGGCGCGCAGAAAATCGATCATCTCACCCACGGTCCAGTGCGCGGGCGCCGCCACCACCTCGCGCTGCATCAGACGCCCAGCCGAGAATTCCGGATACGCCATCGACTGTTCGACAGCCACCCGGTCGGCATCGCCAAGTGCCCCCAGGATCAGCCCTTGCTGCGGCGCCTCCAGGTCTTCCAGAAGGTCAACCACATCGTCGGATTCCAGATCGCGCACCGCCTCGGCAAGGACATGCGCGGGCAGATAGTCGATGATCTCTTCGCGGACCGCTTCCTCAAGTTCCGACAGGATTTCGCCGTCGATCTCAACCGACCAGAGGTCGATCAGCGCGCGACGCTCGGACCCGTCGATCTGTTCCAGAAGGTCGGCGATGTCGGCGGCGTGCAACGGTTCCAGCAGCGCCGTCAGCTGCCCGGCATCGCCCGCCTCGACGGCGGCCATGATGGCGGCCACGGTCTCGCGGTCAAGGTCGTAGACGTCCTCGTCGCGCTCGTCGGTCTCGAGATCCGTATCGGCCATGTTTGCTCCCGCGCCCCGCGTGGGTTGAAATTGCCCGGACCCTAGCCGAAGGTGTTTCTGGAAAACAGCGAAAATGGGCGCGTTTACCCTTTGCTGCAAAGCGGCCTACAGTGGTCGTCCGGACACGGCAGGAACCGCTTCGCAATGGCAGATCTGATCCTCGGTCAGACGCTTCGCTTTACCGCAGACCCCTTCGCCGAGGGGCCGCAGGCGGCAACGCATTCCGCCCGTGGCGGCGTGCTGGTGGACGACGGGATGATCCGCGCGGTGGGTGAGGCCGATGTGCTGCGCGCCGAACACCCGCAGGCGCAGGTCCACGACATGGGGCACGCCCTGATCTCGCCCGGCTTCGTCGATGCCCATGCCCATTACCCCCAGACCGCGATGATCGCCAGCTGGGGCAAGCGCCTGATCGACTGGCTGAACACCTACACCTTCCCCGAGGAAATGCGCTTTGGCGATCCGGACTATGCGGCGGAAATCGCCCAGCGCTACTTCGACCTGACGCTGGCCAATGGCACGACCACGGTGGCCAGCTATTGCACCATTCACCCGCAAAGTGTCGACGCGTTCTTTGCCGAGGCGCAACGGCGCGGCGCCCGCGCCTTTGCCGGCAAGACCTGCATGGATCGCAATGCGCCGGAGGGCCTGCAAGACACCGCGCAATCCGCCTATGACGACAGCAAGCGCCTTTTGGCCAAATGGCACGGCCAGGACCGCCTGTCCTACGTCATCACGCCGCGCTTTTCACCGACCTCGACCCGCGAGCAACTGAGCGCACTCGGCGCGCTCTGGACCGAGCATCCCGACTGCCTGATGCAGACCCACCTGTCAGAGCAGACCGACGAGATCGCCTGGGTCAAGGACCTCTTCCCCGAAGCGCGCGATTATCTCGACACCTATGAGGCGGCGGGCCTTTTGGGCGCAGGCGGCCTTTACGGCCACGCGGTGCACCTGACCGACCGCGAGCGTGACCGCCTCCGCGAAGTGGACGCTGCATTGATCCACTGCCCGACCTCGAACACCTTCATCGGCTCGGGCCTGTTCGACATGGCGGGTCTGAAGGCCGAGGGTCAGCGCGTCGGGCTGGCCACCGATACCGGCGGCGGGTCTTCGTTCTCGATGCTGCGCACGATGGCCGCCGCCTACGAGATCGGTCAGCTGCGCGGCACCGCGCTGCATCCCGCCCAACTTTGGTGGCTGGCCACCGCAGGCTCGGCGGATGCCCTTGGTGTCGCGGGCAAGATCGGCACCCTCGCGCCGGGGTTGGAGGCCGATCTCATTGCCGTCGACCTCGCCTCGACCCCCGCGATTGCCCAGCGCGCCGCGCGGGCCGAAGACATCTGGGAGGCGCTGTTTCCAACGATAATGATGGGCGACGACCGCGCGATAAAGGCGGTCTGGGTGGCGGGAAAACCGGCGATCTGAGACAGGCCGCACCCTCCCAACGCCCGCCCGGAACAGCCGCGAAGCGGCCCGGGCAGCGGCTGACCGCCCCCCGGGC
>JBBKVJ010000126.1:0-13458 GCA_037968375.1 Paracoccaceae bacterium
TCAGGGGCGAAATGAATCCATCTGATTTGGGCCTTGCCCTTCATGTGGCGAATACCCGGCACAGCTGCCGGCGATTTCGCGGGTGCAAACGCCTCGCTGGCGAAGACCTGCTGCAATTGCCCGGCACCGCCGACGAGGATGCCGTGCTGCGGCGACACAATCTGGGCATGTACGGGCAAGTTGTGGCCCAAGGCACCGGCCTCGATCTGCACCGGCTTGGCATCGTCTTCGGCGTCTTTTAGCCGGTGGTCGACGCTCCGGGTCCAGCGGATCACTTGCGGCCCATGATCCTGCGTCAGCACCAGATGGCAGGTGCGCAGCGTCTCAACCGGCGATGTCATACTTTGGATACCCAGGGCGTTTCGTTAACCTTGGCGTGCCAACATGAGCTTGGCGCTAGCAGTCGCCCACTAAACTTATCAAACCACCACCAACAAAGTAGACCTAGCGGCCTAAGGGCTCCTAGGACTTTGGTGTTTTTTAGTTCTCTGGCTTTCGCGTCAAGTCCGGAGTGAGTACGTAAAGTGTAATATCGCCTAACCCTTAATTAACCAATATGCGTGACGTTTCGATATCTACAAGGCGTCCCTACCCCTTAGCGATTTGAGACAAAGAGGTGTATATGAGTATCGACTTGAGAAAACTCGACCATACTTGCCGAGCAACGCGACCGGCAGGCCGCCTTCCTTCTGCGATGCATCTGAACGAGTTGCTCCAGGAGCATTCTCAATTGAAAACGGAATTGCTGCAGCTAGAGCTCGAGTTGATGTCGTGTGGTCGTTCGCTCTCCATTGGTGAAGGCGACGCAAGTCTGGCTCATAGCGCGTACCTCGAAGCGAGCAGGGGAAATCCGGAGAAAGTTAACAGTCAAACATTCTCGGACATTCGTTTACGAGCGCTGGTGGCTAAATTGACCTACCAATATTACTCGCCAGGAATAGCCGTTGCCATTTCCCGGACCTCTGATCAAATTACCCTCAAGTTAATGATGGCCCTGTTTACCAAAGTCGAAAAGGTAAATGGCAAGCTGGCTGAAGTCGAGCAGGCCATTGGCTGGGAAGAGCCGGAGACACTACAAGATGTCCATCACCTTCTCCGCTACATTTACGAAATACTCACCGTAAGTCCGGAGGTTGATGTTGACTTCGTTTCGTGGATGATTGGCGGTTGTATGACTGCCACTCAAAATTTGCTAGCTTGCACCCCAGAAATCCAAATAACAAATGATACCACGGAATTGACACTTGGGACAGCTTCCTGTCAAATTTCACTGCCTGTGCCGTTGGTTCAACCCAAAAAGGGATCGTATCGGGATCGTGTTGCTTTGGTGCGATAAGATTAGTTAAAACAAGAAATCATTTCCGTCCAGCAGCATACTTAGTGTCATGTTTGTCAAAGTGATTGAGTTACCCAGGTGGTCGTCGATTACCACGCTCGATCCAACTTGTGTCATGTGGTTGACGATTAAGTCATCGAAACTCGTGATAGCGCTCACGCGGCTCAAATCGATTCGCTCCATGTCATTGTGTGGGTCGAAATCCACTATCACGTCATTTCCGAACCCGTCGGCGAAGACGAAGGTATCGCCATCGGGACCACCCGACATAGTGTCGTTGCCCTCTCCACCGATAATTCGGTCGGATCCGGCACCTCCATAGATCACGTCATTGCCGGGTCCACCATGGAGACTGTCGTTTCCGGAGCCACCATGCAGCTCGTCGTTCCCTGCATTGCCGAACATCAGATCGGCGCCCTGATCACCATACATCGTGTCGTTGCCGTTGCCACCGTGGAGGATGTCGTTCTCGGCACCGCCATGCAACACGTCGTCTCCGGCACCGCCGAACAGCACGTCAAAGCCCTGGTCGCCATACATCGTGTCGTTGCCGTTACCACCATGGAGGATGTCGTTCTCGGAACCGCCATACAACTCGTCGTTTCCTGCATTGCCGAACATCAGATCGGCGCCCTGACCTCCATACATCTTGTCGTTGCCGTTACCACCATGGAGATGATCACCCTCTGAACCGCCATGCAACTCGTCGTTTCCGGCGCCACCGAACAGTGTGTCACGGCCCTGATCGCCGTACATCGTGTCGTTGCCGTTGTTACCGTGGAGGATGTCGTTCCCGGAACCGCCGCGCAGTTTGTCGTCCCCGGCTCCGCCACTCAGGAAGTCGTTCCCTGCATTACCCCAGAGCACGTCACCGCCTTCCCCACCATACAAGGTGTCGTCGCCTTGACCGCCCCAGATTTGATCGTTTCCCTCGTTTCCAAAAAGAAGGTCGTCGTCCATGCCACCCGCAATCAGATCGTGTCCGTCTCCTCCGTAAACAGTATCATTGCCCTTACCAGCGTTAACGACATCGTTGCCGCCCAGCATATGCATGATGTTATGCTCTTTTCCTCCATCTACATAGTTTGCGCGCCCAGTCCCAGTTACGTTGGCTGCATTCGCTTCGATGATCTCCAGTGACGACAACGAGGCGGCATAAAGATCGTAGGGAACGAAGTTCATTTGATCAACAAAGTCGACTGTGGGAAGAGTGTCTAAGTTAGTCGGAAACTCAGAAAAGTGAACCTCTTCGCTGGCGGGCACCGTTGGATCGCCGTCATGACGAACAAGCCGCGCGCCTTCAAGACCGATCAGAACATTGCTGCCAATCTGGAGCCATTGCTGACCGAGGTATTCTACGATCCGGGCATTGGGTGGCAGATTGTACAAATCGAGCTTTTGAGAATCCAACCAAATGCTGTCACGCCCAATGTCAAAATCGTCAATTCGAGAGAGCAATGGGGAAGTTGTCAATCCTACTCCGATAAAGTGAAACTCATCGCTGCCGTCGCCGCCGTAAAGATGGAACCCCTGGTGACCCCAACCCGAGCGATTGTCTAGATGCATCACAAAGACGTCATCTCCTGTATCGCCGTAGAGATGGTACTGTCCAAAGCCTGTCTTCTTGACCTCCAGATAGTCATTGCCTTGATTTCCGGCCAACAACCCACCCGTTCCATGAGAAATCAAAGTATCGTTGCCTCCCCATCCGCTCAGCGTGTCGTTTCCTCCATTGCCGATGATCGTATCATTGCCTCGCATTCCTATGATATGCTCGTCAGCTGCAGTTCCGACGTAAGTATCGTCGCCATTGGTAAGATAGATCGGCATATCTCTCCCCATCACTAGTTGCGAACATAGTAATAGTTCGCTGTAGCCACACACCCAGGCCATCCTGCACTGCAATCCTTTTTGATTTCTTACTTACTAATGTGGTCCCCGAAAAAGTCCTCGTTTATGGTTAAAGTTTTCCGCTAGATTTTCCCTGGCTGGGAGAGGAGCGGAAACGCATGAAAGCATCGAAGTTCACGGACGCGCAGAAGGCGTTCATCATCAAGCAAGGTGAAGAAGGCACGACGGTTGCTGAGATCTGCCGCAAGGCGGGTATCAGCTCAGCGACGTACTTCAACTGGAAGGAGAAGTGCGCCGGGATGTTGCCGACGGATATGAAGCGGTTGCGCGAGCTCGAGGGCGAGAATTCCCGGTTGAAGAAGATCGTGGCGAACTTGGCGCTCGACAAGGAAATGCTCCAGGATGTTCTCAAGCGAAAGCTTTGAGGCCTGCTCGGAAAAGGACGCTGGTTGACGAGATCAGGGCCGATTGGCGGATGTCGATCCGGAGAGCTTGTGTGCTGATCCGGTTCGACCCTCGGACCTATCATCGCCAAATCCCCCAATGATTCTGGGGATTGAATCAACGAAACTGGCCTCGATCAAGGAAGAGTTTTTCAACAAAATACGCCCAGAGCAGCAGGCCAGATCTAGCTTGAGGTAGACAACCAGAGTTCGGGGGATCTGGCCTATAAAAGTCGAATTGATGTTCGGTTCAGGTGGTTGCGAGCCCCCGCAACCAAATTAATAAGCAAAATAAAATGCTTAACGTTATCCAATTCCGAGGGGAAATCGGTGCCAATCGGGGCACTGTCCTCGTCCAACTCTGGATAGCCCTCGCCCAACTGCATCTTGGGTGTGCCATAACAGCATTTGTGCGCGATCGAGACGAAGACCGCTGGCGCTTCTGTCTTGGCGTTAATTGCATCGACCAGGGATTTCGTGGTCCGGATGCGCAACTGCACCACCTCATCGCGGTAACTGTCACACCAGCTGCGGTTCGGTTGCAAACGTGTCCGGCTGCGCGAGATTACCGTGACCCGGCCGCCTCGGCTTAGCAGGGCTTAACACAAAACCGAGCCGATTAAGCCGGTGCCGCCGCCATACACTGCGGCTGTCACTCAGTGTCCTTGAATTTGCATGAAGTCTCGCGCAGAACGGCGCCCAGCGGTCCCATAGCTCAGCTGGATAGAGCAGCCGACTTCTAATCGGCAGGTCGAGGGTTCGAGTCCTTCTGGGACCGCCAACTGCCGCCCGCCGCCCAGTTCAGCGCCAGCATCGCGATCAGAACCGCAGCGCCTATCGCCTCGATACGCAGGTCGGGCCAGAATACGGCGGTGATGGCGGCGGCAGTGACGGCGCGCTGCCAGAGCGGCATCGGGGCGAAGAGGAAGCCTTCGATCATGGCGGCGAAGGCGGTCAGCGCGAGGATGGCGAGAAAGCCGTTCCACATGACCAGCGGGATCGGGCCGCCGAGGATGATCGACTCGTTGTAGACCATGAACAGCGGGATCAGGTAGAGGCCCTTGGCGTATTTCCACGCCTGGAACGAGGTTTCCATCGGTTTCGATCCGGCGATGGCCGCGCCCGCAAAGGCGGCCAAGGCCACAGGTGGCGTGACGTTGCTGTCCTGCGAATACCAGAACACCACCAGGTGCGCGATCAGCAGCGGCACGCCGAAATCCTGACTGAGGGCCGGGCCGACGAGGATGATCGGCACGATATAGGACGCCGTGACCGGCAGGCCGAGGCCGAGGATCAGCGAGGCGATCAGGATCAGGAGGAGGGCGAGGAGGAGGTTGCCGCCCGAGAAGGCCAGCATCATCGCCGAGAACTTGAGGCCAAGCCCGGTCAGGCCGACGACGCCGACGATGATGCCCGCGACAGCACAGGCCATCGAGACGGCGACGGCGTTGCGCGCACCAAGTTCCAGCGCCTCAAGCGTCATGCGGACGCCGTTCTTCAGCATTGCGACCATTTTGTCAGCGGTTGGCCCGCTGCGCATGTAATCCCAGAGCGCCTTGGCCCCCGCCGCCGCCATGACCGACAGGATGGCGTAGAAGCCGACGCGCATCGGCGAGTAGCCGACGACCAAAAGCCAAACGAGGAAGATCAGCGGAAAGAGGAAATGCCAGCCCTCGGCCAGGACCGAGCGGGTGGAGGGTAGTTCATCGGCGGGGATGCCGGTCATGCCTTGTTTCACGGCGGCGATGTGGACCAGAAGATAGACCGCGCCGAAATAGAGGAAGGCCGGGAAGATCGAGACCAACACGATGTGCAGGTAGGGGATCTGGGTAAACTCGCTCATCAGGAACGCACCGGCGCCCATCAGCGGTGGCATGATCTGGCCGCCGGTGGAGGCTGCGGCCTCGATGCCACCGGCCTGCGCAGGGCGGTAGCCGAGTTTTTTCATCAGCGGGATCGTGAAGGCCCCCGTCGTGACGACATTGGCGATGGCCGAGCCGCTGATCGACCCCATGCCGGCCGAGGCGATGACAGCGGCCTTCGCCGGGCCGCCGCGTTGGCGGCCGGTGGCGGCATAGGCAAGGTCGATGAAGAATTTGCCGGCGCCTGTCACCTCGAGGAAGGCACCGAAGAGGACGAAGACGAAGATGAAGGTGGCGGCGACGCCCAGGGGCAGGCCAAAAATGCCTTCGGCGCCGAGGGTTAGCTGCGACGAGAGCCGCTCGATGGAGTAGCCGCGATGGTTCAAGATACCGGGCAGCCAGTCGGCGAGCCATGGCAGTTCGCCGCGTCGGCCCGCCAGCGCATAGGCGATGGCGCAGGCGCCAATGATCGTCATGCCGAGGCCCACCGCACGGCGGGCACCTTCCAGCACCACGATGGTGGTGATGATGCCGACGGTGACGTCGATGGGCCGGGGCGTGATGGCATTGGCGATGATGTCGATGTTGATCGGCACCCAGAGGCCCGCGAGGATACCGGCGGCGATCAGCGTGCTGTCAATGGCCCAGCCGATCAGGCCGCGCGGTTTGCCGGGGCCGGTGACCGGGTAGATCAGGAAGGCGAGGATCAGGATGAAGCCAAGGTGGATCGGGCGCTGGAAGAACAGGCCCAGCGGTTGCAGGCCTGCCGCGTAAAGCTGGAACAGCGACAGCGTGATGGCGGTGATCGTGATGATCCGCAGCACGAGGCGCGGTTGGTGCAGCGCCGCTACGGGCAGGTCGGTGGCCATCAGGGTTTGTCCTCTGTGAGGGCTATGGTGACGCGGGCGCGTGGCGCGCGGGCGCTGAGCGAGACCTCGGCATTGGCGGTGCGCAGGCGGTGATCGACGGCGGCGCCGCCGGGGCGCAGGATATAGGCGTTGCCGGGGACGGGTTCATCCAGCGCCTCGATCCAGTAGCCGCCATTGCCGTCGGAGGTCTGGATGCCGCGACCCGGGATATGGTCAAGCCCGGCGGCGAAATCTGGGAGGTGCGAGCGGGTCAGGACCATCGCACCCTTGCGGTTCTCGTAGCAATCGGAAACCTCGAAGCCTGCCACGGAGTGGTTCCAGAGAACGCACCAGCCGCTGCCTTCGGCAACCGCAAGGCGGGCGATTTCGGTGCCGTCCTGCAGCGTTGCGGTTAGCGTGCCCGCAAGTGCGGGAGAGGCGAGGGAAAGAAAAAGGGCGGCCACGACGGGCCGCCCTTTGAGATTTGGGGTCACGGACGCAGATTGTCCGGGATCGCAGCGCCGATCTCTTCGTAGTAGCGCAGCGCACCGGGGTGCAGCGGAACCGGCGTGGCGGCCATTGTGAACTCGACCGTGGTCTCATTCGCCGCCGGGTGGACAGCCTGCAGATCGGCGATGTTTTCGAACATCGCCTTGGTCACCGCATAGACGGTGTCGTCGTCCATCTCGGCCGAGACGACCAGCACGTTCGGGATGCCGATGGTGGTGACCGCATCGTCCATGCCAGCATAGATGCCGCCCGGCAGCGATAGCGGCGCCATAACCGCCTCCATCTCGCGGGCCTTGCCGATCTGGTCACTGGTCAGCGCGATCACGGTGATCGCATCGGTGGTGGCCAGGTTCAGGATCGACGAGGTCGGTGCGCCGACCGACCAGAAGCCCGCGTCAATATCGCCGTTCTTCAGCGCATCTGCGGTTTCATTGAAGTTCAGGCGCTGGGCGTCGAAATCCTCAAAGTTGATGCCGTTGGCAGCGAGGATCGTCTGAGCGTTGACCTCGGTTCCCGAACCGGGTGCGCCAACCGAGACGCGTTTGCCCTTCAGATCGTCAATCGAGGTGATGCCGCTGTCGGCCATCGCCACGATCTGCACCATGTTGGCATAAAGCGAACCGATGGCGCGGATCGTCTCGATCTGCTGGCCTTCGAATTTGCCGGTGCCGGTGTAGGCCTGATAGACAGTATCGGCGAGTGCTATGGCAAAGTCGGCGTCGCCCGTCGAGATAAGGCCCATGTTCTCGACCGAGGCGCCGGTCACCTCGGCAGTGGCCGAAAAGCCCTCGACATTGTTGTTGATGATCTCGGCCAGACCGCCGCCGATCGGATAATAGACGCCGCCGGTGCCGCCGGTGGCGATCGACAGCTGTTCCTGGGCAATGGCCGGTGCGCCCGCGATCATCGCGGTGGCGGCCAGAACTTTGAATAGTTTCATGATTGGTCTCTCCCGTTGGTTTTTTATTGCCGGCCAGCGTAACAACTGCGCCGGGTGATGCCAACCGAAAGCCGAAGCATCGGGCGGGGCGGCTTGCCAAGGCGCGCCTTGCCAAAGCTCTGGGGGCCGTGCGAGTTTGAAGGTTCTTCGAAACGGAGGCTGCCGGTGCAGGTGAAGGACAAAGCCGCGAGCGTCGAAGCAATGGCGCAACTGCCGCAGGTCGGCCATGCGCGCAATGAGGGCATGGCGCTGGACCTCGATTGGGTGGCGGCGGTGCAGGCCAATACCTCGGCCATCGAGCGGCGTGCGGCCAGCCTGCCGGGGCGGCGGTCGGTCAAGAAGGAATGGCAGGCGGCGTGGCTGTGCAAGGCGGTCAGCCTGATGGACCTCACCACGCTTTCGGGCGACGATACCGAAGATCGGGTCCGGCGGCTGTGCGCCAAGGCGCGGCAGCCGGTGCGGGCGGACCTTCTTGCGGCGTTGGGGATGCAGGGGCTGACCGTCGGCGCGGTCTGCGTCTACCACGACATGATCGGGGTGGCCGTGGCGGCGCTGAAAGGGTCGGGAGTGCCTGTGGCGGCCGTGTCGACCGGGTTTCCGGCGGGGCTGTCGCCATTTCATCTGCGGGTCGCCGAGATCAAGGAAAGCGTGAAGGCGGGTGCTGCAGAGATCGATATCGTGATCTCGCGCCGGCACGCTCTGAGCGGCAACTGGCAGGCGCTCTACGACGAGATGCGCGAGTTTCGCGCGGCCTGCGGGTCGGCACATGTGAAGGCGATCCTGGCGACGGGTGAGTTGGGGACGCTACGCAATGTGGCGCGGGCGTCGTTGGTCTGCATGATGGCGGGGGCGGATTTCATCAAGACCTCGACCGGCAAAGAGGCGGTGAATGCGACGCTGCCGGTCAGCCTGGTTATGGTGCGCGCGATCCGGGATTATCATACGCGGACCGGGTTCCGGGTCGGCTACAAGCCTGCGGGCGGGATTTCCAAGGCCAAGGATGCGCTGGTCTATCTGGCGCTGATCAAGGACGAGTTGGGGGATCGGTGGCTGCAACCGGACCTGTTCCGCTTCGGCGCCTCGTCGCTGTTGACCGATATCGAGCGGCAGTTGGAGCATTTCGTGACCGGGCGGTATTCGTCTGCCGACCGGCATCCCTTGGCATAAACGTCGCGTGGGGGCTGTCTGCCCCCACACCCCCGAGAATATTTGAGACCGAAAGAAGCCATGAACGTAAGAGATATCTTCGAGACGATGAGCTACGGGCCCGCGCCCGAGGGGGCGGCCGAGGTGATGGCCTGGCTCGATGGGCACGGGCGGCGGTTCGGGCAGTTCATCGGCGGCGGGTTTACCGCGCCGGGCAAGGTGTTCGGGACGCGGAACCCGGCGAATGGTGTGGTTCTGGCCGAGGTGTCGCAAGGCTCGGAGGCCGATGTGGACGCTGCGGTGGCGGCGGCGCGCAAGGCGGCGGGCAAGTGGGGCAAGACCTCGGGGCATCAGCGGGCGCGGGTGCTGTATGCGCTGGCGCGGTTGCTGCAAAAGCAGTCGCGGATGTTCGCGGTGCTGGAGACGCTGGATAACGGCAAGCCGATCCGTGAGAGCCGGGATATCGATATCCCGCTCGCGCAGCGGCATTTCTACTACCACGCCGGGCTGGCGCAGCTGCTGGGCGCCGAGATGCCGGGGATGCGCCCGCAGGGCGTGTGCGGCGCCGTGATCCCGTGGAACTTTCCGCTGTTGATGCTGGCCTGGAAGATCGCGCCTGCATTGGCGGCGGGCAATACCGTGGTGCTGAAGCCTGCGGAATACACGCCTTTGACGGCGCTGCTTTTTGCCGACATCTGCCGCGAGGCCGGGGTGCCTGCGGGGGTGGTGAATATCGTCACTGGGGATGGCGCAACCGGCGCGGCTTTGGTCGCGCATGAGGGCGTGGACAAGATCGCCTTCACCGGCTCGACCGAGGTCGGGCGGAAAATCCGCGAGGTGACGGCGGGGACCGGAAAGGCGCTGACCTTGGAGCTGGGCGGCAAGTCGCCCTACATCGTTTTCGACGATGCCGATCTTGATTCGGCCGTTGAGGGGCTGGTTGACGCGATCTGGTTCAATCAGGGACAGGTCTGCTGTGCCGGCTCGCGCCTGCTGGTGCAGGAGGGCGTGGCCGACCGATTCCACGGCAAGTTGAAGGCCCGGATGGACAAGCTGCGCGTGGGCGATCCGTTGGACAAGGCGATCGATATCGGCGCGCTGGTCGATCCGGTGCAATTGGCGAATATCGTGCGGATGATCGATGCCGGGGGCGGCGAGGGCGAGGTGCATCACGCCAAGGTCACGATGCCCGAAGGCGGGTCGTTCTATCCGCCGACGCTGATCACCGGGCTGTCGCAGGCGGCGATGCTGATGCAGGAGGAGATCTTTGGCCCGGTGCTGGTGTCGGCGACATTCCGCACGCCCGCCGAGGCGGTGCAGCTGGCCAACAACACGCGGTTCGGGTTGGCGGCGACGGTCTGGACCGAGAACATCAATCTGGCGCTGGATGTGGCACCCAAGCTGCGCTCAGGCATCGTCTGGGTGAATGCGACGAACCTGATGGATGCGGCTGCCGGGTTCGGTGGGGTCAAGGAAAGCGGCTTTGGCCGCGAAGGCGGCTGGGAGGGACTACGCGCTTACCTTCGGCCTGCGCGCGAGGGGGCCAAGCTGAAGCCGGTTTTGGCGGTGGCGGCGCCGAAGGTGGCGGAGGGGCCCGAGGGCCTTGACCGGACCGCGAAGATGTATGTCGGCGGCAAGCAGGCGCGGCCTGACGGTGGGTATTCCAAGGCGGTCTGGTCGGCCAAGGGCAAGCTCCTGGGCCACGCGCCCATCGGCAACCGCAAGGATATCCGCAACGCGGTCGAGGCGGCACATGGCGCGAAGGGTTGGCGCCGCACGACAGGGCATCTGCGCGGGCAGATCCTCTATTACATCGCTGAGAACCTGTCGGCGCGGGCGGATGAGTTCGCGGCCCGGCTGAAAGGGCTGACCGGCAAGACAGGCGAAGCCGAGGTTGAGGCCTCGGTGCGGCGGCTGTTTACCTATGCCGCCTGGGCCGACAAATACGATGGCGCGGCCAAGGGCGTGCCGTTGCGCGGTATCGCTTTGGCGATGAACGAGCCGGTGGGTGTGGTGGGCGCGCTGTGCCCGGACGAGGCGCCGCTGTTGGGGTTCGTCTCAGTGATGGCGCCCGCGATCGCGATGGGAAATACCTGCGTTCTGGTGCCGTCGGAGGCCTATCCGCTGGCGGCGAGTGATTTCTATCAAGTGCTGGATACGTCAGACGTGCCGGGCGGTGTGGTCAACATCGTGACCGGCGGGCATGGAGAGCTGGCGAAAACTCTTGCGGGGCATATGGATGTGGATGCGGTCTGGTCGTTTTCGTCGTCGGATGTTTCGGGGTTGATCGAGAAAGAGGCGGCTTCGAACCTGAAGCGCACCTGGGTGAACCACGGGCGTGGCCGTGATTGGGCCGGGCCTGAGGGCGAGGGGCGCGCGTTCTTGCAGGCCGCGACCGAGGTCAAGACGGTCTGGGTGCCGTATGGCGAGGGGTGAGCGGGGTCAAGAAACTCTCCAGTGGAGAGTTTCCCCGCGAACGCCCGAGGCCGCCGCCGAGGGCCGCGGGCAACCCCAGGCGCAAGGCGGCGCATCAGGCGCGGTGTGACCCGCGCCTGACGGGTGCGTCACTTCTTGCTGGACGAGAGTTTGACCGCATCCTTGCCGGAATTGGCATTCGCCGTGGCCGAGACCTTGGCTTTTTCCTTCTTCGGCTTCTTGGTTTCCTTGTTGCCGCGCTGATTGTCGCCTTTGCCCATGATATGTCCTTTTCAGAGGACGGTCGGCGCGCCGGGAGGGCCGCCGGACGATCCGCCCTGTGTGTGACGCTATGCCCGCGACGGGATCAGTTCAAGCGGCGCCAAGGCGCCCGGGCCTCAGGCGTGGATGGCACCGTCGCCGCAGGCAAGTGCTGCCTCGCGCATCGCCTCGGAAAAGGTCGGGTGGGCGTGGCAGGTGCGCGCGAGGTCTTCCGCCGAGGCACCAAACTCCATCGCGACGCAGACCTCGTGGATCAGGTCGCCCGCCATCGGGCCAATGACGTGACAGCCCAGGATGCGGTCGGTGTCCTTGTCGGCGAGGATCTTGACGAAGCCGTCGCCAGCGAACACCGCCTTGGCGCGGGCGTTGCCCATGAAGCTGAATTTGCCGACCTTGTAGGCGTGGCCCGCCTCTTTCAGCTGTTCTTCGGTCTGGCCGACGGTGGCGACCTCGGGGTGGGTGTAGATTACTCCGGGGATCACGCCGTAGTTCACATGGCCCTTTTGCCCTGCCAGGATTTCAGCCAGCGCCATGCCTTCGTCTTCGGCCTTGTGCGCCAGCATCGGGCCTTCGATGACATCGCCAATGGCGTAGATGCCCTTGACGTTGGTGGCATAGTGGCCATCGGTGGAGATCTGACCGCGCTTGGTGATCTCTAGCCCCAGCTTGTCGAGCCCCAGGCCATCGGTGAAGGGCTTGCGGCCCGTGGCGACCAGCACGACATCGGCGTCAAGCGTCGCTTCGCTGTCATCCTTGCGCAGCTTGAAGGTGACCTTGGCCTTGGACTTGGTCGTGTCGACCTTCTGAACGGCGGCGCCGAGGATGAATTTGAGACCCTGCCGCCCGAGGTAGCGCTGAAAGGTCTTGGCGACTTCGGCGTCGATACCGGGGGTGATATGATCAAGATATTCGACCACGGTCACCTCAGTGCCGAGGCGGGCGTAGACCGAGCCCATCTCAAGCCCGATCACACCGGCACCGATCACCACCATGGTCTTCGGCACCTTGCCAAGCTCGAGCGCGCCGGTGGAGGTGACGACGGTCTTTTCGTCAACCGTAACACCCGGCAGTGTGGACGCTTCGGAGCCCGAGGCGATGACGATGTGCTTGGCCTCGTGCACCTCGTCGCCGACCTTGACGCGGCCGGGTTCCGGGATCGTCGCCCAGCCTTTCAGCCAGTCGATCTTGTTCTTCTTGAACAGGAACTCGATGCCCTTGGTGTTCTGGCCGATGACGTCGTCCTTGTAGGCCAGCATGCCTTTCCAGTCGACCGAGGGGGATTTGCCTTTAAGGCCCATCTTGGTGAAATTGTGCTCGGCCTCGTGCAGCATGTGGGTGGCGTGCAACAGCGCCTTCGAGGGGATGCAGCCGATGTTGAGGCAAGTGCCGCCGAGAGTGTCGCGGCCCTCGACGCAGGCGGTTTTGAGGCCAAGCTGGGCGCAGCGGATGGCAGATACATAGCCGCCGGGGCCGGAGCCGATGATGATTACGTCGTAGCTGGCCATTGGTGTCAGTCTCCTTGGCTGGCCGGGAGGGGGGCTGTCTGCCCCCCGCGGGCGATACCCGCCCCCCCGAGGATATTTTTAACCGAAAGAAGCATGGGGTTTATATCAGGGCCGCGATTAGCATGAACGCGGTGGCGCCGAAACCCACGAACCAGATGTACGACCGCCAGGGCGACAGACCGAAGGCGTAGGCCGGGATATAGGCGGTGCGGGCGGCGAGGTAGGTGAAGGCGCAGGCGGCGGTGAAGGGGGTGGACTGGTTGGAAAGCGTGACGACCACGACCGCGAGGGTGAAGAGGATCAGGCCCTCGAAATGGTTG
>JBBKVJ010000127.1:0-4007 GCA_037968375.1 Paracoccaceae bacterium
CGTGAAGGCCGATGTCGAAGCGGCCAAGCCCGGCGCCAAGCCCGCCGCCGCCCCTGCTGCCGGAGCCGCGCCTGCCGTAGCCATGGCCGCTGGTCCGTCCACCGAGGCGGTCCTGAAAATGTTCGCCGACCGTGAGACCGAAGAGGTCAAGCTCGACGGTATGCGCAAGATCATCGCCGCCCGCCTCACCGAGGCCAAGCAGACGATCCCGCATTTTTACCTTCGCCGCGACATCCATCTCGACGCGCTGATGGCGTTCCGGGCCGAGCTGAATGCCAAGCTGGAAGTCCGCAAGATCAAGCTGTCGGTGAATGATTTCATCATCAAGGCCTGCGCGCTGGCCTTGCAGGAAGTGCCGAACGCCAACGCGGTCTGGGCCGGTGACCGGATGCTGAAGCTGAAACCTTCGGATGTCGCGGTCGCCGTGGCCATCGAGGGAGGGCTTTTCACGCCGGTCCTGCGCGACGCCGAGAAGAAATCGCTGTCGGCCCTGTCCGCCGAAATGAAAGACCTCGCCGCCCGTGCCCGCGACCGGAAGCTCGCGCCTCACGAATACCAGGGCGGCAGCTTCGCGATCTCGAATCTCGGGATGATGGGCATCGACAATTTCGACGCGGTCATCAATCCGCCGCATGGCGCGATCCTGGCCGTCGGGGCGGGCGTGAAGAAGCCGGTGGTCGGTGCCGATGGTCAGATCGAAGCGGCGATAGTGATGTCGGTAACGCTGTCGGTCGATCACCGGGTGATCGACGGCGCCTTGGGTGCGGAGCTTTTGGCCGCGATCAAAGCGCATCTGGAAAACCCGATGGGGATGCTGGCCTAACGCGGCGTGCCGACAACACCTGCCGAGCGAAGCACCCGCCCGGAACAGCCGCGCAAGCGGCCCGGGCAGCGGCTGACCGCCCCATCGGTCAGCCGCTATGTCATCACCAGCGCGACGATTGAAGTCAGCTGAAACTTAGCCATAAAGCGGCGACCGCAATTGGCGGCACGGCTGCCCGCGGTCAGCCTCCGCCCTCCGTTGCGTATAATCTACTGCAGCTTCAGAGCTGCTCGTAGACGCCACGCCCTGCGCATCGCGGTCAGCGCGGCACCCAGCACGATCAGCCAAAGCGCCAGGCCAAGCACCATCGGGGTCTCGCGGACCAGCAGCTCGATCGCTGCCAGCACAGCCGCTCCTGTCAGCACCGCCATGCGCTGCGGCTTGGCCATCGGGCCGCCGAAATCAGGCGCCAGCCCTTCCGCCCGGCCCAGTTCGCGCAGATAGGCGGTGAGGATGGCGAAGGCCGCTGCCGCCCAGCCCAGCACCGGCATCCCCGCCGCCAGCCCTGCCCCCACGATCAGCAAGATATCCGAGGCGCGGTCGGGGGCTTCGTTCCAGAACGGCCCGTCCTTGGCCGACTTGCCTCCCTCGATCGCCACCATCCCGTCCAGAAGATTGCAGACCAGCCGCGCCTGACAGGCCAGTGCTGCCAGCACAAGCGCCACCGCGCGCAGCCCGGCGCCCAGATACGCCGAGGCCCAGAACATCGCGCCACCGAACGCCGCAAACCCCACAGCCGCCGCCGATATCTGGTTCGGCGTGATCCGCCCCGCCGATAACCGCCGTGCGGCCCCCCGCGCCCAACCGCTGTCTCGGCTGGTCAACGGGCGGCGGTTCGCAGGCCCCTTCATACCGCTGACCAGTAGTAGCGGGTGAGGTGAAAGAAGATCGGCGCCGAGAACACCACTGAATCCAGCCGGTCGACAAAGCCGCCATGGCCGGGGATCAGATGGCCCCAATCCTTCACGCCCTTATCGCGCTTGATTGCCGACATCACGAGGCCACCCGCAAAGCCCAGCAATGCAATCACCAGCGCCATCAGCGCGGCCTCAAGCGGCGTGAACGGCGTGATCCACGACAATCCTGCGCCGATCAGCGTGGCCGAGATCATGCCGCCCAGAAACCCCTCCCAGGTTTTCGACGGCGACAACTTTGGTGCAATCTTGTGGCGCCCGAACAGCTTGCCCCAGACATATTGCAAAACGTCGCTGCCCTGCACCACGACGACCAGAAACGCGATCAACAGCACCTCGCGCCCCTCGTAACCGGGCACCTGCAGATACAGCAGCGCAGGCACATGGCTGGCGCAAAAGACGCAGATCATCAGCGCCCATTGCGTCTCGGCCACGCGGACCAGAAAGCCCTCGGTCTCGCCCCGCGCCGCCGACAGGATCGGCAGCAGCAAGAACGCGTAGACCGGCACGAAGATCGAATACATCCCGTACCAGTCGATCCAGATCAGCCAGTACTGCACCGGCAGAACCACAAAAAACGCCGCCGCCAGCGCCCAGTGATCAGCGCGGCTTTTTCGAGTCAGCGTCAGGAATTCCCGCAGTGCCGCGAACGATAGAAAGGTGAACAGAAGGATCACTCCGGTCCGCCCGGCCAGAAATGCGATACCCAACGCCGCGACCATGCCCCACCAGGCACCGATACGCGCGTTCAGGTTCTCAATCGCCGCGTTCGATCCGCCCGGTGAATAGCGCCGCGCAAGAACCGCACCGATGATCGAGGCGGCAATCAGCACCGCGCCTGCACCGAACAGCAAGGTAAGCAGATCGGGATGTGCTGCGTTCATGTGCCCTGCCCCTCGCCATTCGACAGTGCCAGAAGTGCGCCCCGTGCCCGCGTCAGAAACGCCTCTTTGTCCTCGCCCGCCGCCAGCCGCAGCGCCGCGCCGAAAGTCACCGTGCACAATAACGGGATCGGCACGACCTCGCCCTTTGGCATGACGCTATTGAGATTGGCGATCCAGACCGGCACCAGATCAACCTCGGGCCGCGCCTTGGCCAGATGAAAGAGGCCCGCCTTAAACGGCAACAGCGGCGTGTCCCCGGTGTTCCGCGTGCCCTCGGGAAACAGGATCAGCGAGGCACCGCCGTCAAGCGCTCCAGCCATCTGCGCTACCGGATCTTCGGTCCGCATCTCGGGGCGGCGGTCGATCAAGACCGCGTTGAAGACATCGCGCCCGATAAAGCTGCGCAAGCCGGAGGTCAGCCAGTAATCGGCTCCCGCCACCGGCCGCGTGACGCGGCGCAGGCGCGGCGGCAAAACCGTCCAGATCAGGATGAAATCGCCGTTCGAGCAGTGGTTGGCATAATACACGCGCTGACCGGCGACCGGGTCGATCCCGACCCAAATGCCCCGCACCGCGGTCACGAGACGCGCAAAGAACGAAATGCCCTGTCCCACAGCCAAACCGGCAATCCGCCTTGGCCATGTCCCAGGTCCGCCCGTTTCCACATCCCCGTCGCTCTGGTCCAAGCTACTTGCCCACCTTGCTTTTTCATCTTCCTAGGCGTCGCCGCAGGGTGCGGCAAGTGCGGTTTTCCCGACCCGTTCAGGAATGCTCTTCCTCGGCCATCGCGCAAAGCGCGCGGTTGTAGGCGCGCAGTGCATCGACCTCGTAGACGATACCCAACAGATCGTCCGCGCCATTGCCACTGCCCGGCGCCACGATCGGCAGCCAGGCGGCCCCTGATCTCTCAAAGACCGGCATCGCCACCTCCAACGTCGCCTGCGGTGTCAACCACAGCCCCTTGGCATGCAGCGCCCAGGCCTCGCCCGCTTCCGGCATGCCGGTTTCACCCAATTGCCGCATCACCGATGCCACCCCCAGCGTCGCCGGAAGCCAGCGCTGCGGCCCCGCAGCCAGATGCACACCACGCCGCTCGATCTGGCTGAGGAAGAACGACCGATCCACCAGCCGCGAGGCCAAGGCAGTCGACAGCGACACTGCCACCATCACTGCAATCCCGGTTTGCCAGTCGCCGGTCAATTCGAACACGATCAGCGTGGTCGAGATTGGCGCGCCCAGAACCGCCGCCGACACCGCCCCCATGCCGGCCAGCGCATAAAGCGTCTGCGACCCTGAGATATCGGGAAATACCCCGGTCGCGATCAATCCGAAGGCGAGACCCGTCAACGCCCCCACCACCAGCGACGGCGAAAACACCCCGCCACC
>JBBKVJ010000128.1:0-2880 GCA_037968375.1 Paracoccaceae bacterium
CTGGAACAACTGATCGAAGACCGCAAACCCGCCACCGACGCGGTGTTCAAACTGATCGCCGACATCCACGGCAAAAACGAAATCATCCCCGCCCTGTTGGGCGCCGCCAGCCACGCGAACGGCGCCAACCGCCTGATGAAAAGCCTGCGCCACGAGGCACCGCAAGTTGCAGCGATCCGCACGCGTTTAGGACTGAAAAAGGATGCCATCGCCATTGGCGTCTATGCCGAAAACCGCAAGCACGTCGGCAAATCAGTGCTGCTGCGCAACCTTGGCGGGGCAGTTCAACAAGGCGAAACTCTGGGCGGTGACACGCTGGGTAGCCTGACCGGTGCCGATGGTCAGGCGCAGAACGGGCCGCTGGGCGACGGCGAACTGGCGGTCGCGGTAAAGTCCGATCATCTCAATTCGGGGCAGGTCTATTCCACTGGCAAAGCAAAGGCTTTGCCGATTTGGACCCAAGGCTACCCCCCCGCGATGCGTCGCATCCTGACCCCCAATAATGAACGCGACGATGCCCGCCTGTCCGGCGCCTTGGCACGGATTGCGGCGATAGATCCGGGGCTGACCCTTGCCCAGGACGCAGACAGCGGCCACCTTATCGCGGCGCTGCAGGGGCCAATGCACCTGCGCCGGGTGCAGGCGTCCCTGATCGCCGATTTCAGCATCGACGTTGCGGCAGAACCAGTGGCAGGCAGCTACCGCGAGACGATTACAAAGCCCGTCGATCAACACTATCGGCACCGCAAGCAATCAGGCGGCGCCGGTCAATTCGCAGACATAAACCTGATGGTAAAGCCCACCGTGCGCGGCGCAGGGTTCAGTTTCGACGACACGGTCAAGGGCGGAACAGTGCCGAAAAACTACATCCCATCCGTCGAGGCCGGCGCGCGCGACGCCCTTGCCCGCGGACCACTGGGCTTTCCGGTCGTCGACATCTCGGTGTCGCTAATCGACGGCAAACACCACGCGGTCGATTCGTCCGATCACGCGTTCCGCACCGCAGGCAGCTTCGGCGTGCGCGACGCCTTGCGGGGCGCGGGACCGGTGCTGTTGCAGCCCATCGACCGGATCACGGTGCACTTGCCGTCGATCTATACCGGCGGGTTGGTTACTCTGGTGTCCTCATTGAAAGGCCAGATTCAAGGCTTTGACCCGGACCCCGCGGCCAAAGGCTGGGACATCTTTCGCGCGCTGATCCCGGCGCCGACGCAGGACGAATTGTTCCAAGCACTTGGCGGGCTAACCCACGGCACCGGATGGATGGAAACGACATTCGACCACTACGAAGAAATCCACGGACGCGAGGCCGAGCGGGTACAATCAGAACGCGCCGACGCGGTGGCCTAAACAGCCGGGGTAAGGTGGGTTTAAACCCACCTTACGTCCCACCATCCCAAAGGCCGCGTGCAAGGTCCTTCAGTTTCAGACTTTCCGCCCACCGATCAGACAGCTCACGCCCATCCGCACCGGTCATCGCATATTCCGGTGGCCCAAGCTCGCACAGAAACACCAGATCACCCGCTTCATTGCGGGCCTTCCAATCGGCAAACCCATCGCGCCATAGGCCGGTGAAAAGCTCCATCCATTTCGCATGCTGCGGGAAATCCAGCGGCAACTGGATCTGCTGACGACTGGCCACGCGCCCCTGAAAGGAATCACACCGCGCGATGCAGCGATCCAGCAACCCACGCTCCCACCGTGACAGCGGCAGCTTGAATTCGCGGTCCACCATATAGTGCGAAAAATCCCCCGCCAGCCGCATTTCCGGCACCGCGTCCAGCAAGGATAGCGTGGCGAACAGATCATTGGTGATGCAGTTGCGATGCGTTTCGAACTGGATTGGCATGTCTTCTTCCAAAGACATCTCGATCCACGCCCGCACCACCGGAATCGCGCCTTCGACGGTCAGCGGAAACACCTGCCCGATCAGGTTCACATAGGGCGATCCAAAATCCTTGGCCATCCGCAACGTTTCGCGCAGTGCCTCGACAGACCGTGGAAACGCCACGATCAGGGGCGTCAGGCCTTCGCGTTCCAGATGCGGGCGCACCGCATGGGCCGTGGCCACATCCGCCGCGCCCAGATCAATCGCCAACCCGTCAAACCCGGCATCGCGCACCATGCCGCAAACCCGGTCATGGGGCAGGATTTCACCGGTTTGATCATGGGGCTGCATCGACCAAAGCGATTGGAAAACCTTTAACCGACTCATGCCGCCTCTAGCCGGCGATCCCCGCGCGCGGTCGGCACCACCCAGACCTCGTCATAGGGATACTGATCCTCAGATTTCGCCGACAGCTTTCGGATCACCTCGATCTGAAACTCGATCCAGCCCATCGCATGGGGAGTCGCGCCATTTCCCCGCAGCTCGGCATCCAAGGCGCGCAGCCGCCAGAACGGCACCGACGGAAACGCGTGATGGGCGGTATGATAGGGCATCTGCCAGCACAACCAGCGCAGGACCGCGTTGGTCCGGGTAGATCGGGTGTTGTTCAAAATGTCATTCTCATGGGACAACCCCAGATGCTCGATTGTGTTCTGCAACTGGTGCACCGGCTTTGCCACCACCATCGGCAACAGCCACAGCATCACCGCGACCCAGGACTGAAACACCAGCGACAACAGCAGTATCGCGCCGTATCCCGCCATGTGCCAGCGCGCCTCGGCGATCACCAGATCATGCTGGTCGGGGCGAATGTAGGGTTCCAGCACCACGCCACGGGCCAGCCGGATCATCCGGGCAACACGGGTGATCCAATAGGTGACGCCGCTTAGCCACATCAGATAGCTGGACAGGGTATAGGGCGCGCGCACCAACTCGCCGTCCTTTTCCCAATTCTGCG
The DNA here is from genome assembly GCA_037968375.1 of Paracoccaceae bacterium. GTDB lineage: Bacteria > Pseudomonadota > Alphaproteobacteria > Rhodobacterales > Rhodobacteraceae > CANNFR01. Next base: position 2,847 of record JBBKVJ010000128.1, read on the forward strand.
TCCACTGGTGATGCGCGGCGTGCTGGATCTTGTC
>JBBKVJ010000129.1:0-4351 GCA_037968375.1 Paracoccaceae bacterium
TTTCTGACTCCTTGTATGGTTCGTGACGGCGAAAGATTTTAAGAGTGAAACGCGGATGAGCGTGTCGCATTGTTGCGATGGTCTCGGAGGCCGCCTCGGGCTGGCCCGCCATGGCCTGGGCAGTCGCCAACAATGTGTAGGTATACACGGTGCCGGGCACCCTGCGACGGTATTCCTCGGCCAACGCCAACGCCTGATCGTATTCCCCCATCAGTGTCAGACAATGTGCGTGGTAGTGCAGCAAGTCATCCCCAATGATCGGCACAGAACTGATATTCGCGAGTTGCAAGTCGTGGGCCCGTTGAAGGTTCCCGTAATAGAGATGCACATAGGCCTCGATATCATCTCCGTACATCTGGCTCAGGCCTGCCATGCGCGCCTGCTCTACGCGAATGACCGCCTCGTCGTGTCGTCCTTCCTGGACCATAAGTGCCGCATCCAGATGAAATGCGTCCGGTCCTTGGGGCCACTGTGCGAGAAGGGCGTCGACTGCGGCACGGCAACTGCGCAGCGCTTCGTCAGGGTCCGGTACATACGAAGAACGGGCTGCAATCCAAATGGCCCAGCCATCGGCGACCTTTGCATCGTAGTAGTCCGGATCCTCTTGCAGGGCTTTGCGAAATAGCCGCCGCGCCGCCAAGCCGGTATCTGGCGTGTATTTGTGATGCTCGAGGACGCCTTGATGAAAATACTCCCAAGCCTGCACACTGCGGGTCTGGCGCTGGGCCAGATGTGCGGTTTCGCCTTCGGTCAGCACAACTCGGGTTTCCGCGATAATGTCGCTGACGATCTCGTCCTGAACCCCGAATATGTCGCGTATCTCGCGGTCATACCGGCGCGACAGCAGCACGGTTTCGGTTTCGGTATCGACCAGTTGCACGGTCACGCGCACCTTGTCCTGCGCTCGGCGCACCGCGCCCTTGATCACGAATTCGGGGCCAAGATCCGTACCCGCGTTCTTTGCCCGCAGAGCTTCACCATTGAAGACAAAGCGAGACGGCGACGCCAGCACCGTCAAGCGCCGGACCATCGACAGGCGGGCAATCAGGTCTTCGCTCAGACCCTCGGCAAAGAACGCATGCTTCGGATCGTCGCTGAGGCTGGTGAAAGGCAGGACCGCGATTGCCCTGCGTCCTGTGAGGTCTGGCAGGAAGGGCGCTGGCAAATAAGCCGCAACCGGCCCCGAGTTCAGCCGATAACCGCGCCGCGGTAGCGTCTGCACCAGCTTGTGGTCGGTATCGCCAAGCGCCCGCCGGATGTCAGCGATACATTGCACAAGACTGTCGTCGGTGACGAAAGTGTCACCCCAGACCCTGTCGATCAGGCTGTTTTTCGCGACGACCTCTCCGGTGCGTACCGCAAGCTGCCGCAGCACTTCGATGCTTTGAGAGCGCAACGCAACCACGACACCGGCGGCGTCAAACAATTCCGGCCGTGACGGATCAAACCTGAACGACCCCAAAGAGATGATTTCATGGGAATTCGTTTCAATTTCGGATGCGTTTCGGGACAATTCGGCATCCTCCATGGCCTGATGGTCTTACGGAATTGCCGATGGTTCCCAATGGACCAGCAAGCCGGGCAAGTCGCAATGTTTAACGGAGGATACCACAATGAAAGCGTTTGTATGCATCTTCGCACTGAGCATGGCCACCGCCGCCAGCGCCCAGGCTCAATCGATGATCGCCGAGCTTTGCGGGGCTGGGCATGTCAACGAAATTGCCGCCCGCGGCGACGTCATGCCCAATCCGAACGGTTACTATGTGAAGAGCCTTCAGGTGCAACTCACCCTCGGTGATCCACGGATCGTTCAGGCGGTCGGGTCGCAATTCCACCTTTGCCTGCGCTCCGCCGCGACCCCAAGCAACGATGCCAGCCGTGCGGCCATCTTGCAGAACGAGCAAGCGGTTAAGTACCTCTTCGTTCCGTTCAACGACGGCAAGAACCGGCCTGGCAGCTGACGACTGGAATCAAGCAACGCGTGAGGGTCCCAAGCAGGGGCCCTTACTGCATTCAGCCCGTCATTTCCCTTTGCTTTCGGGACCGGTGAACTCGGTTCGTGGTGATCGCGTGCTTCGGGACACTGAATATCGCCGCTACAAAGCGGTCTTGAGGGGCGGCGGCGCGGGCGAGTGCTCGTGGGTGCAGAGAGGGGCCGGGCCGAGGCGCGTTGGCGCAGCCACCCTGCCAGCGCGTGTAGCCAGCCGGGAGCGGCAATGGTCGAGGGGGTCAGTCCCAGCGCCAAGTCGACCTCGTTTGAAAGGGCGCTGCGTCCGGACAGGCCTGCGACGGCTTGCATCATGCGGGCGTCGCGCTGTTTGGTTGGGTCTTGCATTGTAGCCTCCATGTCTGATGCCTCCAGACTGCGCCTGTGCGGGGTTTGATGTGGTGACGGGCAGATCAAATCCGCATCAAGGTTCACCTCAAATCCGGCTCAGGAAGCGCTTGCCAGACCATTGGAGCGGTGCGACTTTGATCCGCGCAGCGCTTGGGGAAGGTCAGATGTCCGCCGTCTACCAGTTCCACGGCTACACGCTCGACACCGCAGCCGGAGCGCTGACCGGCCCGCTGGGGCCGGTGCCGCTGCGGCCCAAGGCCATGGCGGTGCTGGAGGTTCTGGTGCGCGGGGCCGGTCGGGCGCTGAGCAAGGACGAGATATTGAGTGCCGTCTGGGCGGGCGTGACGGTTACCGACGAGACCCTGACGCAGACCGTGCACGAGTTGCGGCGGGCGCTTGGCGACACGGCTCAGGCGTTGATCCGCACGGTGCCGCGGCGAGGCCATCTGTTCCCGCTGGAGGCGCTGGAGGTGGCGCCGCGTAGGCGTCGGTCGCTGGCGGTGCAGCCGTTCGAGAACCTGTCGTCGGATCCCGAGCAGGCGTACTTTGCCGCCGGGCTTGGGCTGGATCTGGTGTCGGCGCTTGGGCTGATTGGCGGCATCGAGTTGCTGCCGAACCGCGTCCTCGCCGACTTCGAGCTGACTGGCAGCGTCCGCGCGGCATCGGGGCAGATTCGCGTCACTGCCCGGCTGGCGGAGGTGGCCGGCGGACGGCAGCATTGGAGTGGCAGGTTCGATGGCCGGGCTGACGATATGTTTGCGCTGCAGGACGAGATCATCCGCAAGGTCGCGGTGGCGATGCAGGTCGAATTGGCCACCGGCGACAATGCGCGACTGTGGGACGGGCAGACCACAAGCCTTGCCGCGTGGGAGCGATATGTCGTGGCGCATGGGCATTACATGCGGTGGACCGCGGCTGATATCAGCCGCGCCCGTGACTTGCTGCGCGAGTCGCTGGAGATCGACCCGAACTATGTCACGGCGAAAATCATGCTGGGTGCGACATGGTGGTACGACGCCAGGTTTTTCACGCAGGGAGATGAGCGGGAGCGCGCCCTTGCCCAGGCCGGGCGACTGGCCAGGGAGGTTTTGGAGCAGCGTCCCGAGTCCGCCAATGCGGTGATGTTGCTGGGCAGCACGGCGTGGTTGCGAGACAGCTATGACGAGGCGGTCGCGCTGTCGCGTCGCGCTGCCAGTCTGGCGCCGAGCGATGCCTGGGTGCTTGGCCACTTCGGCTTGATCTCGATCTTTTCGGGCGACCTCAGCGAAGCGCTGGTGGTTCTGGGGCGCGCGGCCCGCCTGTCGCCGCAGACCTTCAGCTGGATCGACTTCCACATCGGCCATGCCAGGGCGTGGGCCGGCGACGATGCTGGCGCGTTGGCCAGTCTTAACGGCTACGTCGCCGCCGAACCGCAAGATCCTTGGGGTCACCTGATGCTCGGTTTGGTGCACGGCTTGGCTGGGCGGACGGACGAGGCCCGCCTCGCCATTGCAGAGGCGCTGAAGTGTCGGCCGGGCATCGATCAGGAACAGGTTCGACGTTCGCATCGTTTCCGCGATCCGGCGCAGTTGGCGCGGATGTTGGAGGTGCTCGCCGACGCCGGGCTTTCCGCCTGAACCTGCGGTGGCGGCCCTTCCTCGTCAGTCGGGGTTGCCGAACATCTGGTCGACGTGGTCCATGACCTCGTCCATTAAAAGCCGGGTGGCTTTGGGGCCGGTGAAGCGCAGGATCCGGCCTTCGGGGGCGATGTCGCGGCGAATCTTGAGGCCGGCGCGCGGTGCGGAGGCGGCGGGGGTCGCAGATGGCCGGTCATTCCTGCGCCGGTGCAGCAAGTCCTTCCAGAATGCGCGCATGGGTCAAGGCGCGTGGCGGTCTCAGATAGCCCAGCGCGCGCACGTCCTGCATCCATTGGCCGAAGGGGCTGGATCTGGACAGGCTGGATCCGCCAAGGGCATGGCTCAGGCCGGCCAGTGCCTTTTCGGACAGATCGGCGATGGCAAGCTTGCCGTGCAG
>JBBKVJ010000130.1:0-2786 GCA_037968375.1 Paracoccaceae bacterium
GTTCGCGTAGATCCGAATTTTCTCGAACGTGTCGGTTTTTTCACCGGTCAGCGGGTCGAATTCGGTGATCGATTCCAGATCGTTGCCAAAGAATGAAAACCGCCAGGCGCGGTCTTCCAGGTGGGCGGGCCATAACTCCAAGCTGTCGCCGCGGACCCGGAAGCTGCCACGCTGAAAGGCCGCGTCGTTGCGGCGGTAGGCCTGCGCGATCAGCTCGGCCATCACCTTGCGCTGGTCGTAGGATTGGCCTGCGATCAGGTCTTGCGTCATCGCCGAATAGGTCTCGACCGAGCCGATGCCGTAGATGCAGGAGACCGAGGCGACGATGATGACGTCGTCACGCTCCAGAAGCGCGCGGGTGGCCGAGTGGCGCATCCGGTCGATCTGTTCGTTGATCTGCGATTCCTTCTCGATATAGGTGTCAGACCGCGCGACATAGGCTTCGGGCTGGTAATAATCGTAGTAGCTGACGAAGTATTCGACCGCGTTGTCGGGGAAGAAGCCCTTGAATTCTCCGTATAATTGCGCGGCCAGCGTCTTGTTCGGGGCAAGGATGATCGCCGGGCGCTGGGTCTGCTCGATCACCTTCGCCATGGTGAAGGTCTTGCCGGTGCCGGTGGCGCCAAGCAGGACCTGGTTCTGTTCGCCCTCGGTAATGCCTGCGCTCAGTTCCGCAATCGCCGTCGGCTGGTCACCCGCAGCGGTGAAGTCGGTCTTCATCACGAACCGCCGCCCGCCTTCCAGCTTGGGACGGGTCAGCACTTCGGGGCGGTGCAACGGAAGGTTGGCGTTGTTATGGGGCATGCTGAGCGATTCCTTTACCGTCCCCTAACATGATCGCTTTTTGTTCTTGTTCAAGTTCGCCGGGGTATGCACTTGCCAGCATGGTGACAAGACGCGATAACCCTTGGCACCAGAGGGAGAGCCAGCCATGCGCGCGCGTATCTATCAGCCGGCAAGGACCGCGACGCAGTCGGGCACCGCCGGGACCCTTCATTGGGTTCTGGAATACGCACCGGCAAGCGCGCGCGAGGTCGATCCGCTGTTGGGCTGGACCAGCTCATCGGACACCCAGGCGCAGGTTCGGCTGCGGTTCGACAGCAAAGAGGCGGCGCTAGACTATGCGCTTGCGAACGGCATCGAGGCGGTGGTGAGCGAGCCGAAGGCGCGCAAACCGACGATCCGGCCGCGCGGCTACGGCGAGAACTTCGCGCCGGACCGGCGTGGGGCGTGGACGCACTGAGCAACGCCTAGATAGTGATCTTCACCAGATCGTCCATCGCGCCGTCGAGATCGGGGAACAGGAACCGGTGGCTGAGGTCAGCCAGCGTGTCAGCGCAACCTTCTGATGTGATCCCCTGAAACGTCAGCAATGCGGCCATCTCGCCGCCAAGCCTCTTTCGAGGCCTCGTAACCTCAGCCTGAACCCGACCCGGTAACGATCTCGCTGCGCAGCCACCCGGCAACGCCGGTTTCGGCACTCCCGGCTTTGCCTTGCCGGGCCCAGGCCCCTCAGGGCGCCCCGCTGACCACCTGCACCAGAACCGCCGCATAGAACACCAGGCTCGCCGACAGCACGAACCCGTGCCAAATCGTGTAATGAAACGGCAACCGCTCCCACAGGTAGAACGCCACACCAACGGTATAAAGCCCGCCGCCCACCGCCATCAAGATCACCACCGGCCAGCCCAGCGCGCCCAACAGTGCGCCGCCCAGAAACACCCCTGCCCAACCCATCCCGAGGTATAGCGCCAGAGCCGCCCAGCGGAACCGCGCGGGCGAGAACGCCTTCAGCCCGACCCCCGCCAGGGCCGCCGCCCAAAGCCCGGCCACCAGGCCCAGCCCGTGGCCCGACATCAGCGCGAACTGCGTATAGGTGCCCGCGATCTTGAGGTAGATCGCCGAATGATCCAGCCGCCGCAGCAGCCAGGTCCAGTCGGGCCTGGGAACCATGTTGTACAGCGCCGAGCACAAAAGCATCGCGATCAGCGACGCGCCATAGATCGCCGCCCCGGTCATCGCCGCCGCATCGCCGCGCCAAAGGGCTGTAACCACGATCAGCGCGGGAACTCCGATCAGCGCCAGCGTCACGCCGGTGACATGCACCAGCGCATCCGAATAGCGCTCGGCGTCGCTGTAGGTAGGGCGGATCGGGGCGGGGTTCAGCATGATGCTAATCTAGTCCGGTCGCACCCGATCGCAATGGGCACTCTGGCGACCGGTTGGACAAAGATCGCAAAGCGGGCACGGTGGGCAGTGGGGGGCGGCATGGCGGCAAAACGTCTGGCCAAGACGCTTCTTCAGGTCGTGGTGGGTATCGAATTTCTCGGCAGACCAACCCGCCGGAAGAAACGGCATGATCCGGTCATAAGCCACGGCGAAGGCGACGCTGGGCCCAACAAGAGCAAGCCGTCGCAGGACGCGCAGGTGGTGGGTGTCAATGACCAGCGCATGCATGGCCAGCGTGCTGAAGTTCAACACCCAAGCAGCCACTTTCCGCCCCACGCCCGGCAGGCGCTCAATTCGGGCCAGCGCCTCGGGCACGCCATGAGATCCGAGGTGATCGAGCGAAAGGCGGCCCTTCTGTCTGGAAATTATCGGCAGCGCGGCATTCACGCGCTCTGCCGTCACCTCTGCGATCATCACCTCGATCTGGCCAACCGCAGCGTCGCGGATCGCCTCGCAGCTGCCGAACCGCGAAACAAGCGACAGATAGGCCGCTCTGAATACCTCACTACGCGTTTGTCCGCCAATCATCGCGGCGACAAGCTGATGTACCGGTTCCA
>JBBKVJ010000131.1:0-14444 GCA_037968375.1 Paracoccaceae bacterium
ATGATCGGGCTGGAGGCATTGGGTTCGGCACGGATGTTCAGAACATCGTCCGACGCCACGCCGGACACGTCGTAAAGCGCGGGCCAGCCGTCCTGCGTGGCCCAGCCGGGCGCGGCCAGAACAGTCAACCCGAGGCAAAGCAGAAAGACCCGAAGCACTGTCATCGCGCGCCCCACGAAATCGATTCGTGGCGGCTGGTGAAAAAGTCGGCCAGAAGCCCGACCGCCATCGCCGTCAGAGCGACATAGAAAGGATACTGGATCGACGTGACATGCGGATTGTAGTTGATGAAGGTAAAGCCGCGCGCCTGGTCGATGGTATGGAACAGCGGGTTCCAGTCGAAGAACGGCAGCATGAATCCGGGCACCGCGTTGGCGACAAACATCTTGCCCGACGAGATCATGTTGACCCGCATGTAGACTGTCTTGATCACCCCGACCACTTTGGGGGCCCAGGGTCTGGCAGCGCGGAACATCATGCCGATGGACAGCCCTGCAAACCATGTCAGCAAGAGACAGCCGAACGCCTCGACCGGGCGGTCGATGGTGATCGGGGCGATCACGGCGTGGTACACGAACAGGATCACCAGCACCGTCATCACCTGAAGATACAGTGTCGCAAGCGCCGCCGACACGATCGAGACGATGGTGTTCATCGGCGAATGCATCATCATGGACGAGACCGAACTGTCAGCCGCGAATGTCGCGCTGATGGATTTGTTCAGCGTCATGAACAGGAAGACGCCGGTCATGATGTACAGGATGAAATCGCCACGGATCGCAGAGGTCCGCAGCCCGATGAGCATCATCAAGCCGCCGAAGATCGCGACAAGGGCCAGAGTCTGGATGATGTTAACCAACAGCCCCATGCCACCGGCGCGGTGTTTGGCGCGAATCGCCTGCACCGTGCAGACATGGATCACCCCCAGCGTACCAATCGCCGAGCTGCCGGTGTTGCGATGTAAGCGTTGGCGAAAAATCATGTCGGGTCCGTCCGGATGTGCAAACCTTCCTGACAGGCAAACCTTGCCGATCCCTTGCCAGGCCATCATAAGAATGCCCGGGCGCCAAGACAATACGCTCGCGAAAGGGTGACCACGATGGATTTTACACGTCTGACGGCGGTAACGCGGCGGCTGGCGCTTGAGGCCGGTGCCCGGATCATGGAGATCTACGAGGCGCCGGATTTCGAGGTCCGGACGAAATCCGACGCCAGCCCGGTGACCGAGGCTGACGAGGCCGCCGACGCGCTGATCAGTGCGGGCCTGCGCGCGACATTCCCCGAAGTGGCGCTGGTGACCGAGGAACAGGCCGAAACCCATGCCGAACGGGCCGACAGCTTCCTGATCGTCGATCCGCTGGACGGCACCAAGGAATTCATCCAGCGGCGCGGCGATTTCACCGTCAACATCGCTTATGTCGAGAACGGTGTGCCGCGGGCCGGTGTGGTCTATGCCCCGGCCAGGGGGCGGCTTTTCTACACCACCGGCGACGGTGGCGCTGTCGAGGAAACCGGTCCGTTCGGCGACGCACCGGGGGTGCTGACGCCGATTGCCGTCTCGGCACCGGATAATGCCGCGCTGATGGTTGTCGCCTCGAAGTCGCACCGCGATGCGGCGACCGACGACTACATTTCGGGCTACGCCGTGCGCGACATGAAAAGTGCCGGGTCGTCGCTGAAATTCTGCCTGATCGCCACCGGCGAGGCCGATCTCTACCCGCGTCTTGGCCGCACCATGGAGTGGGACACGGCGGCGGGTGACGCGGTCTTGCGAGCTGCGGGTGGCCGGATGGTCCGGTTCGACGACCTCACGCCGCTGATCTACGGCAAGCCGGGCTACGAGAACCCGTACTTCATCGCTCATGCGCCCGGCGTGGCACTGCGGCAGCCCTGATGTCGGTGCTTCTGGTGATTCCCGCGCGCTATGCCTCGGCCCGCTATCCGGGCAAGCCGCTGGTCGCGCTGAAAGGCGTCAGCGGCGTTGCGAAAAGCCTGATTCAGCGCACCTGGGAGGCGGGCTGTGGCGTGCCCAGCGTCACCCGCGCCGTGGTTGCGACCGACGATGACCGGATCCGCAAGGCGGCGCAGGCGTTCGGCGCCGAGGTGGTGATGACCTCATCCGAGGCCAGGAACGGCACCGAACGCTGTGCCGAGGCGCATGCGATCCTGGGTGGCGGCTACGAGATCGTGGTAAACCTGCAGGGCGACGCGCCGCTGACCCCGCCCTGGTTCATCCAGGCGCTGATCACCGCCCTTCGGGCCGATCCCGCGGCCGAGATCGCGACGCCAGTCCTGCGCACCGAAGGCGCCGCCTTGACCGGCTTTCGCGAAGATCGCGCAGCGGGGCGGGTGGGTGGCACCACAGCGGTGTTCGGCGCAGGTGGCCGGGCGCTGTATTTCTCGAAAGAGGTGATCCCCTTTACCGGCCGCGATTACCCCGCCGATGCACCGACGCCGGTCTACCACCACGTCGGCGTCTACGCCTATCGTCCGGCGCCGCTGGCCGCCTATCCCTATTGGGACGAAGGACCGCTGGAAAAGCTGGAAGGGCTCGAGCAACTGAGGTTCCTCGAACGCGGGCGGCATGTTCTGTGCGTCGAGGTCGATGCGAGGGGCCGCAAGTTCTGGGAACTGAACAACCCCGAAGACGTTCCCAGACTGGAGGCGATGATGGCCGAGATGGGGCTTGATTGACCCCAAACCGAAGATAACTGCCGGATTCTACCGTGGTTTTGCGAGAGTTTGTGAAAATGCCTTGGATCGGCAGGAATTTGGTCACACTCGCTGCCCAGAATGGGCTTGTGGCCGGGGCCGTGGTATCCTCTGGCACCTGATCCGCTGACGAAACTGAAAGGGCGCAGGGCTTCCGATGAAACGCAAAGTGACAAAGGCGATCTTTCCTGTCGCGGGGCTGGGCACCCGGTTTCTGCCGGCGACCAAGTCGATCCCCAAGGAAATCATGACGCTGGTCGACCGCCCGCTGATCCAATACGCCATCGACGAGGCGCGCGCGGCGGGGATCAAGGAATTCATCTTTGTCACCTCGCGCGGCAAATCCGCGCTTGAGGATTACTTCGACCATGCGCCCGAACTGGAATCCTCGCTGCGCAAAGCGGGCAAGACCGAACTTCTGGAGTCGCTGAAGGCGACCACGATGGAATCGGGCGCCATCGCCTATATCCGGCAGCATCGCGCGATGGGTCTGGGCCATGCCGTCTGGTGCGCGCGGCGGCTGGTCGGCGACGAGCCGTTTGCCGTGATCCTGCCCGACGACGTGATTGCGGCGACCACGCCATGTCTGGAACAGATGGTCGAAGCCTATGCCGAGACCGGCGGCAATATGGTGGCTGCGATGGAGGTGCCGAAAAGCAAGGCGTCCTCTTACGGCATCCTCGATATCGCCAGCGACGCCGACCCGCTGGTGCAGGTCAAGGGCATGGTCGAAAAGCCCGCCGAAGGCACCGCGCCGTCAAACCTGGCGGTGATCGGCCGCTATATCCTGACGCCCGCGATCATGACCAACCTCAACCGGATCAAAAGCGGCTCGGGCGGTGAAATCCAGCTGACCGACGCCATCGCGGAAGAGATCATCCGGTCGAACAACGTCTACGGCTTCCGGTTCAAGGGGCAACGGTTCGATTGCGGCTCGAAGCCGGGCTTCTTGCAGGCGACCGTGGCCTTCGGCCTGGCGCGCGACGATCTGGGGCCGGAATTCTGGGACTATCTGGCCGAGATGGTCTCGGTCCGCAAAGCCGCAAAGTAACCGGTGCCGACATGCCTCAAGGCGGGCGTCAGGCCGGGCATTGGGGACAGATGCCGCAGACATTGACCTCGGCGTGGCAAGCCTATCGGCTGCGCTGGAAACGGCGGCGCCTGTTGCTGCGCGCGGTCGCCAAACGTGGCGAATTGATCCCGGTTGCGGATCGCAGCGCCGATATCGCGCCTGACGATATCCTGTGCTTTTCGACGATGCGGAACGAGGTCGCCCGCCTGCCGCATTTTCTGGCCCATTACCGCAGCCTTGGCGTGGCATGGTTCCTGATCGTCGACAATGCAAGCGACGACGGTACCGCCGAATATCTGGCATTACAGCCCGATGTGTCGCTCTGGACCACCCCCGCCAGCTACAAGGCGGCCCGGTTCGGGGTGGACTGGCTGGGCTGGCTGATGATCCGGCATGGCCACGGGCATTGGTGCCTGACCGTCGATGCCGACGAATTGCTGATCTATCCGCACTGGCAGACCCGGCCCCTGTCGGCGCTGACCGCCCGTCTTGACGCGGTCGGGCAGATGGGCCTTGGCGCGCTGATGCTCGACCTCTATCCCGAGGGCAGGCTGAGCGAGGCACGCTTCAAGCCGGGCGATAACCCACTAGATACCCTGACTTGGTTCGATCCGGGCCCCCATACACGGCAACGCCAGCAGCCGATGGACAACCTGTGGGTTCAGGGCGGCGCCCGCGCCCGGGTGTTCTTTGCCAATGATCCGGGCCGCGCGCCGACGCTGAACAAGATCCCGCTGGTCAGGTGGAACCGGCGTTATGCCTACGTGAACTCGACCCACGCGATGCTGCCACCGCATCTGAACCGTCTCTATGACGGGCCGGGTGGCGATGCCCTGTCGGGCGTCCTGTTGCACACCAAGTTTCTGGGTATCGTCGTGGCACGGTCGCGCGAGGAAAAGGCGCGGGGCGAGCATTTCGCCAGCGCCGATCGTTACGGCGATTACTACGACGCGGTGATCGCCGACCCGGTTCTGCATGGCGCCGCGTCGCTGCGGCTGGAAGGCTGGCAGCAGCTTGAAGCACTGGGCCTGATGTCGCGCAGCGGCTGGACCTAGCGATTTGCCGCGTCACAGGCGTTTACGGCGGCAGCCTGCGCGATTATCCTTGCGGCCTCGTGTGGGCGCTGCGATTTGCGGTAAGGACTTTGTCATAGATTTCTTGGTTAATTGTCGCGCTGGGCAAGACGCGAATGAGGAGAGCGGGTGAGCGTCGGTGAATCCTACCGCCTGAGGCTTAAGCGCAAGCGTTGGCTGTTTCGCGCCTTTCGCAAACGGCGCGAGCTTGCCCCTGTGAACGATCGCACGGGCACCATCCGACCGTCTGCCATCCTGCTGTTCTGCACGCTGCGCAACGAACGTATCCGGCTGCCGTATTTCCTGGACTACTACCGCGACCTCGGCATCGACCATTTCCTGTTCGTCGACAACGGCTCGACCGACGGTACCCGCGAATATCTGGCGGACCAGGCGGATGTCTCGCTCTGGACCACCGGGGCCAGCTACAAAAGCGCGCGCTTCGGGATCGACTGGCTGAACCGCCTGTTGCGTCGCCACGGTGACGGCCATTGGTGCCTGACCGTCGATGCCGACGAATTCCTGGTCTACCCGTTTTGCGATACCCGCCCGCTTGAGGCGCTGACCGACTGGCTGGATACCTCGTCGATCCGGTCGTTTCCGGCAATGCTGCTGGACATGTATCCCAAGGGCCGGATCGACGCCGAGACGTATCGCGAAGGTAACAACCCGTTCGAACTGGCGGCCTGGTTCGACGCCGGAAACTATACCTACAAGCGCAATCCGCATCTGGGCGATCTGTGGGTTCAGGGCGGTCCACGGGCGCGCAGCTTTTTCGCCGATGCGCCGGAACGGGCACCGGCGTTGAACAAGATCCCGCTGGTGCGCTGGCACAAAAACTATGCCTATGTCAGTTCTACCCACATGCTGCTGCCGCGCGGGCTGAACCTGGTCTATGACGAATGGGGCGGCGAAAAGGCTTCGGGGTGCCTGTTGCATGCCAAGTTGCTCGACACCATCGGCGCCAAGGCGGAAGAAGAGCTGGTCCGGCGCGAGCATTATGCCGCCAGCCACGAATACCGCGCCTATGCCGAGGCGCTGCGCGATCATCCCGATTTCTGGTGCAAGTGGAGCGAGAAATACATCAACTGGCGGCAGCTTGAGATTCTGGGCATCATGTCCAAGGGAAACTGGGCATGAGTGGCGTCGGGTTCATCCTGCTGGTCCATTCCTCGCTGGACCGCGCGGCTGAGGTGGCCCGACACTGGGCGACTAGCGGCTGCCCGGTTGTGGTGCATGTCGATAGCCGGGTTGACGGCGCAGCGTATGACGACCTGATCGCCAAGCTGGCGGGATTGCAGAACATCCGCATGACCGCGCGCCACCGCTGCGAATGGGGCACCTGGTCGATCGTTTCGGCGACGCTGGACGCGGCCCGGATGATGCTGGACGAGTTTCCCGAGGTCGAGCATGTGTTTCTGGCCTCGGGTTCGTGTCTGCCGCTGCGCCCGGTGCAAGAGTTGCAGGCCTATCTGGGTCAGCACCCGACCACCGATTTCATCGAAAGCGTCACCACCCCCGATGTCGCCTGGACGGTCGGCGGCTTCGATACCGAACGCTTTGCCTACCGGTTTCCGTTCTCGTGGCGGCGGCAGCGGCGGCTTTTCGACGGCTATGTCGCGCTGCAACGTCGGGTCGGATTCCGCCGTCGCCTGCCAAACAGCATCGTGCCGCATCTGGGGTCGCAATGGTGGTGCCTGACGCGGACCACCCTGGCCGCGGTGCTGAACGACCCCGAGCGCCCGCGTTACGACAAGTTCTTCCGACTGTCGTGGATCCCCGATGAAAGCTATTTCCAGACGCTTGCCCGGCGCCATTCCAAGGTCATCGAAAGCCGGTCTCTGACGCTGTCGAAGTTCGATTATCAGGGCAAGCCGCATGTCTTCTACGACGATCACCTGCAGCTTCTGCGCCGGTCGGATTGCTTTGTGGCGCGCAAGATCTGGCCCAAGGCCGATGCGCTATACCGCAGCTTTCTGACCAATGACCCGCAAATCACCAAGAACGCCGAACCGAACCCCGGCAAGATCGACAAGATCTTTGCCAAGGCCATCGAACGCCGCACACATGGGCGGCAGGGCTTGCGGATGCAAAGCAGGTTCCCGCGCGAAGGCTGGGAGAACGGCAAGACCTGCGCGCCCTATTCAGTGTTCGAAGGGTTCACGGAATTGTTCGACGGCTTCGAGGGCTGGCTGGACAAGACCGTCGGCGGCCGCGTCCACGGTCATCTTTTCGCACCTGGTCGCGTCGAATTCGCGGGCGGCGAGACCAGCTATAACGGGGCGCTGTCCGATAATGCTGCCTTGCGCGATTACGATCCGGGCGGGTTTCTGATCAACCTCCTCTGGAACACAAGGGGCGAGCGGCAATGCTTTCAGTTCGGCCCCGCCGACCGGCAGGCGATCAGCCCGTTCCTGGCCACCGACAGCAACGCACAGCTGTCGGTGATCGCCGGCGCCTGGGCGGTGCCGCTGTTTCATGCGGGGGGTGATTTCGCGGCAATCCGCGCCAAGGCGGCGCGGCTGCAGGCGCGCGAGGCACGGCATCTGGCCGCGATCCGGGCATTGCGGGTCAAGGCGCGGGTGCGGGTCTGGTCGCTGGCCGAATTCGTCGAGGCCCCGATGGAGCCGTTGCAGGCGATCATGGACGAGATCGGACCGCGCGGTTTCAGGCGGCTGACCGAAGTGCCGCAAATGGCCGATCTCAGGGGCTTTGCGGGTTTCCTGCAAAAGCTGCGCAACGAAGGCATGAACCCCTATCTGATGGGCGATTTTCCCTCCGATACCGGTCTGGATCCGGTGCCCGACCATCGCCGTCACGCGGTGGGGCTGTAGCGCGATGACCGGAAAATTCACCTCATTCGTGATCGTCGGCGCGATGCGCACCGGCTCGAATTTCCTGGAATCGAGCCTTGGCGAACTTGCGGGCATCACCACCTATGGCGAGGTTTTCAACCCGCTGTTCATCGGCAGCGCGAACAAGCATGAATTGTTCGACATCACGGTTCCCGAGCGTGAGGCGGACCCGTTGCGAATGCTGAAGCGGATCAGGGAAAGGACCGAGGGCCTGCCCGGCTTTCGCTATTTTCAGGACCACGATCCGCGCATTCTGGAGGCGGTGGTTGTCGACCGGCGCTGCGCCAAGATCATCCTGACCCGTAATCCGCTGGACAGTTTTGTTTCGCTGCGGATCGCAGCCGAAACGGGTCAATGGATGCTGAAAGCCGATACGCATCGCAGAACCGCGAAAATTCATCTGGATACTGCCGATTTCGCGACCTACTGGGCCGACCTGGAAGGCTTTTACCGCCAGGTTCGGCACCTGTTGAAGGTTCACGGCCAGACCGCCTTCGAGATCGGCTATGATGATCTGGGCGACGTTGCGGTTCTGAACGGTCTGGCCACCTGGCTGGGGATCGAGGCGCGGCTGACGGCGCCCAGCGCGCGGCTGAAACGGCAAAACCCCGTCGATCTGGCCGACAAGATCACCAACCCCGGCGATATTCCTGCCGCGCTGGCACATGTGGACCTGCTGTCGCTCGACCGGTCCCGCCCCGCCGAGCCGGATCGCAACGCCGCGATCCAAAGCTATCTGGCGGCGCCGAAATCGCCGCTACTGTATCTGCCGATCAAGGGCGGGCCGGTGCATCAGGTCAAGCTTTGGCTGGCCGCACTGGATGTTGCAGCACTGCCCGATCTGTCGCGCGACATGGGTCACAAGGCCTTGCGCGACTGGCGAGCGGCGCATCCTGGCCATCGCAGCTTCACCGTGGTCAGCCACCCGCTGAGCCGTGCGCATGAGGTCTTTTGCACCCATCTTCTGGTGCCGGGGCCGGAGTGTTTCGGCAAGATCAGGACGCTGCTCCGGCGGCACCATTCGCTGGAATTCCCGGACCCGGAACCCGGCCCGGATTACGGCATCGACCTTCACAGGCACCTTTTTCTGGCCTTTCTCGCGTTTCTGAAGCGCAATCTCGCGCTGCAGACCTCGATCCGCGTCGATCCATCCTGGGCCAGTCAGGAGGCGGTGCTGCGTGGCTTTGCCAAGCGGCAACTGCCCGACATGGTGATCCGCGACGATCAGCTGGCGCAGGGCCTGGGCCAGATCGCCGCACAGATTGGTCGCCCCGCGCCGGAACTGCCGCCGCAAAAGGCCCCGTCCGGGCCGTATCAGCTGGCTGATTTCCACGATGCCGAGGTCGAACAGGCCGCCCGCGATGTCTACCGCAGCGACTACGCGGCGTTCGGATTCACCGACTGGCGCGCCCGCGACTGACCTGCCTCAGGCGGCCTTGATCCCCGGCGCTTCGGTCAAGACCGCATGCAGCGTCGACACATCGCCATTGGCGCGCAACTTGGCGCAGACCGCCGGATCGCGCAGCGTGCGCGACACCAGTGCCAGCGCCTTCAGATGCTCGACGCCCGAATCCAGCGGCGCGAACAGCGCAAAGACCAGATCGACGGGCTGCCGGTCGACCGAATTGAAATCGAGCGTCTTTTCCAGCCGGACGAAGACGCCCGAAACGGTGTCGACACCGGCGATCCGCGCATGCGGCAGCGCCACGCCGTGGCCAACGCCGGTCGGGCCCAGCCCCTCACGCTCTTGCAGCGCATCGGCGGCAGCATTCGCGTTCAGGCCATAGACCGAGGCCGCGACCTCGCCCAGGTCCTGAAAGAGGCGCTTCTTGCTGGTCGGGTTGGCGATGACCTTCACCGCACCGGGCTTTAGAATATGGGATAGCTGCATGGGCCTCTTTCGGACGCAGGGCGCATTATTCCGCCCCGTTTATTTCGTGTCTTTCGGGTCGATCCAGCCGATATTGCCGTCTTCACGACGGTAAACGACGTTCACGCCATTATTCTTCTCGTTGCGAAAGACCAGGACCGGGGCACTGCCAAGCTCCATCTGCATCACCGCCTCGCCGACCGAGAGCGAGGGTATCCGCGTCTCCATCTCGGCGATGATCATCGGTTGCAGCGTGGCAGGTCCGTCCGAATCGTCATCCTCCGATGCGGCGAGGATATACGTAGACGCGCCGCCGAATTCAACCGGCTCGGGGCGTTCCTTGTGATGATCCTTCAGCCGTCGCTTGTAGCGGCGCAGCTGCTTTTCCATCTTTTCGCTGCACGCCTCGAAGGCGGCGTAGATTTCGTTCGCATGGGCCTTGGCCGAAGCGGTCAGCCCGGTCGACAGATGCACGGTCGCCTCGCAGGCGAACTCATGCGCACTTTTCGAGAAGATCACATGGGCGTCGGTCGGACGGCCTGCGTATTTGCCGATCGCTGCACCCAGTTGCGTCTGCACATGGCTTTGCAGCGCCTCGCCGATATCGATTTGTTTGCCGCTGATCTGATAGCGCATCTTACCTCCCGCTGGTTGCAAAAGACCGCGCGCGCCGATCTTCGGGCGGCGGTGTTGAGAAAACGTTTACCATGAGTGTAACCGGCCCCGATGGGTTTGTCGGTCGAACCTCGGGCGCATCTGCCGCCCTCGGACACCGCACTGCGAAGCGTGGAATGATCGGGTGCCATCAGGCTCATTTGGCGACCAGATATGCGGGCTGTCAACCACGTCCGCAACGCGGCACCTAGCCGATCTTGAAATTCCGCCCCAAATAGACGCGGCGCACGTTCTCGTCGCGCACCACATCGTCGGGCGTGCCGGTCATCATCACGGTGCCATCGTGCAGGATGTAGGCACGGTCGACGATCTCAAGCGTCTCGCGGACGTTGTGATCGGTGATCAGCACGCCGATGCCGCGATCCTTGAGATCGGCCACAAGACCGCGAATTTCGGCCACGGCAATCGGATCGACACCGGCAAAAGGTTCATCCAGCAACAGGTATTTCGGCTCGGCGGCCAGACAGCGCGCGATCTCGACGCGGCGCCGCTCGCCGCCCGACAGCGAGACCGAGGGCGCGCGGCGCAGGTGTTCGATCGAGAACTCGCTCAGCAACTCCTCCAGCCGCTCGCGCCGCTTGTGCCGGTCGGGCATCGAAATCTCGAGGATGGCAAGGATGTTGTCTTCAACGTTGAGGCCGCGAAAGATCGACACCTCCTGCGGCAGATAACCGATGCCCAGCTTGGCGCGGCGATACATCGGCAACAGCGTGACGTTACGCCCGTCGATGGTGATCTGCCCGCCCTCGGGGTTGATCAGCCCCGCGATGCAGTAAAAGCAGGTGGTCTTGCCCGATCCGTTCGGGCCAAGCAGGGCCACGACCTCGCCCCGGCCGAGTTCCATCGACACATCGCGGATCACCGGACGCTTGCGATAGCTTTTCCGGATCGACGTGACCTTCAGCCCCGCCGCCCCGTCGGCAACCGAAAACTCGGGCGTGTCTTTCACGGAGTGCCGCCGGTCTGCAGAATCGTCTTGACCCCGCCTTCCATCACCCCGGTCCCGGTATTCAGATTCACCGTAAGTTTCTGCGACGACAGCGCATTGCGGCCTTGTGTCAGCAGCACGTCGCCGGTCATCACGATATTGCCGGTTGCAATGGAATAGACCGCCTCGCGCGATTCCGCCGCCTCGGCACCGCTGACCAGCGTGACACCACCGGTCGCCTCCAGCCGGTCGATCTCGCCGGTGGCATCGCTGCCATCGGCATAAAGCACCTTGACCTGACCGGCGGTGATCCGCATCTCGCCCTGGCCGATCACCACATTGCCCTCAAAGATCGCCGAGCCATCGGCCTGATCGACCGACAGCTTGTCGGCGGTCACCTCGACCGGCTGAGTGCTGTCGTGGGTGAAGGCGCCGAAGGCAACCGAGGTGCCTTGCGCGGCCAGAGCGGCGGGCAGGCCTGCGAACATCGCGGCGACCAGCAGTCGCCGAAGAAGAATAACCATCGCGTTTCCCCTAATCCTGCGGCTGATATATCAGCTTAACGCCGCCGTTGAAAACCAGAACGTAAGCCGCCGGGTCATCGGGGTTCTGGCTGATCATCATCGTCTCGGCCTCGATCCGTCCGGGCGGCCCTTCGGCCACGACCGGCGCGGTCGAGCGCAGTTCGCTGACCCCCAGCGCGGCGGTAAACCCCTCTGACACGATTCGGTAGCCGGTCGAAGTGGTAACTTCCACGCCCTCGCCCAGTTCCATCCGCTGCGCGGCACTGTCCATCGCCCCTGCGCCCGCAACCGCGTCGATACGGCTGCCATCGGGTGCGTCGAAGCGCGCCGTCAGACGCTCGGCCAGGATGCGCCCCGGATCCTCGGCGTCGGGCCGCGCCGCTTCGGCCGACATCGAGACGACGGTGCCGTCTTCGGTCACGCCGGAAAACTCCGGCGCGCCGATCCGTGCCTCGCGGGCGAATTGCTCGACATCGACATCGGCCAGAGGGATCGCGGCATCGGGGTCGATCTGGCGGGCGATCAGGAACAGCGTCGCCAGCAGCGCCAGCGCGGCCAGCGGCAGCACCACCTTGGCGAGATAGACGAACCGGGAATAGGCATTGCCCGCCATCGCGCTTACGCCACCCCGGCGCGCAGGCAATCGTGGATGTGCAGGATGCCGCAGGCCCGGCCATCCGCAGCCGGATCGACGACGAACAGGCAGGTGATCTTGCGCGTGTTCATCTCGGCCAGCGCCTCTTCGGCCAGCGCATTCGGCGCGATGGTGCGGGGTCCGCGCGTCATCACCTCGCCTGCGGTGTGATCCAGTAAGCCGTCCATATGCCGCCTCAAATCGCCATCGGTCACGATGCCTGTCAGGCTACCATCGTCGGTGGTTACGCCGACAACACCGAATCCCTTTTGGCTGATCGTCAGCAAAGCCTCGCTCATCGGCGTCGCGGCCGAAACCAGCGGCAATTCGTCCGGCCCGTGCATCAGATCGCCCACCTTCAAGAGCCGCGCGCCCAGCTTGCCGCCGGGATGAAACTCGCGAAACCGTTCCGGCGTAAAGCGGCGGTGCTCCATCAGCGCCACAGCCAAGGCATCGCCGAGGGCCAGCGTCATCGTGGTCGAGGTGGTCGGCACAAACCCGGTATCGCAGGCTTCGGCCACCGTCGGCAGCAGGATCGCCACATCAGCGCGGGCGATCACCGTGCTGCCGGCGCGACCCGCCACGCCGATCATCGGGATGCCGAAGCGCCTTGTATAGGCAATCAGGTCGGCCAGTTCCGGCGTCTCGCCCGAGTTCGACAGCACCAGCACCACATCGCCTTCGGTCATCATGCCAAGATCGCCGTGGCTGGCCTCGGCGGGATGCACGAAATGCGCGGGCGTGCCGGTCGAGGCCAGCGTCGCGGCGATCTTGCGCGCGATATGGCCGGATTTTCCCATGCCCGAGACGATCACCCGGCCCTTCGCGGCCAGAATCAGCTCGACCGCTTCCGCGAAACTGTCGCCCAGGGCCGGGCCCAGCGCGTCCAGCGCCTCGGCCTCGCGGGCGATCACCCGGCGGGCGGTGGCAAGGAATGTGTCGCGGGTCATGGCCGGGTCATGCGTGCGCGAAGATGTCGGTTTCGGGCCAACCGGCCAGATCAAGTGCGGCCCGTGTCGGCAGGAAATCAAAGCACGCCTGCGCGATCTCGCGGCGCCCCTCGCGCGCCAACCGCTGTTCCAGTTCCGCCTTCAAGCGGTGCAGATACAGCACATCCGACGCCGCATAGGTCTTTTGCGCCTCGCTCAGCGTTGCCGTTCCCCAGTCCGACGATTGCTGCTGCTTCGACAGATCGACGTCCAGCAACTCCTGCGTCAGGTATTTCAGCCCGTGCCGGTCAGTATAGGTGCGGATCAGCCGCGAGGCGATCTTGGTGCACCAGACCGGAGCCGTGACCACGCCGAACGCCGCCTGCAGCGCCGCGATATCGAAGCGCGCAAAGTGGAACAACTTGAGCGTGCCGGGATCGGCCAGCATCGCGGTCAGACGCGGCGCCTGCGCCTGGCCCTGCGCGATCTGCACCAGATGCGCGTCGCCATCGCCCGCCGAAAGCTGCACCAGGCACAGCCGGTCGCGCATCGGGTTCAACCCCATGGTCTCGGTATCGATCGCCACGACGGGGCCAAGGTCGAGGCCATCGGGAAGGTCGGTCTTGTGCAGATGGATGGTCACGCCGCGCCCCTTGTCCTGTTGCCCGACGCAATAGAGAATGCCCCATCACCTTGCAACTGCCGACCCCTCAGGGTGCGGTCTTGAAATAGACGGCAAGGCAGCTGAAAAACGCGCCCGCGGAATAGCCGATCCCGGCCAGCACCATACAGGCAAGGACCGCCGGCAAGGCCAGCGCACCGGTTGCTGCCGCAGGTATCGCCGCGATCAGACACGCAAGAAGGGCCATATAGGCCACAATCCCCAGCGCTTTCACGAAGGGCTGAAGGCATTCTTTCAAATGGCTCAGAAATCCTGACATGTTGGCCTCCCTTTATGCGCCGCTCTGGCTGCGACCGATGACCGCGGCCCCGATGAAGGTGAACGCGATCAGCATGGCGCGCGGTCCGTTGGCCGGCGCGTAGCCATAGGCCAGGACCCAGATCGCGATAGCGGCCGCCCCGACCGTAGCGGCAATCAATTTTTCCGACATTTCGATTTCCCCTCGTGCTGACGTTCCGGACCGGATTGGCCCCGTCGGGGATAATTCCAC
>JBBKVJ010000132.1:0-2615 GCA_037968375.1 Paracoccaceae bacterium
GGTCAGGAGGGATCTATCTATCAGCGGATATTCTCCAGCCAGGGCGGGATTGATCCCTATGTCTCAGCGACCTCGGACCTCTATCAGGATCTGTTCGACGAGGGGTCGTTTACCGGCAAGGGTATCTATGACGTAGACGCCTTCGCGGCGGCGCTGGCCGGTCGTGTGCCCGAAAACACCATGCTCAGCCATGACCTTTTCGAGGGCGTGTTCGCCCGCGCAGCGCTGGCTTCGGATATCGAGGTCGTAGAGGATTTCCCAAGCCGGTATGATGTGGATATCCGCCGCCGCCACCGCTGGGCGCGCGGGGACTGGCAGCTTTGGCCGTGGCTCTTCGGGCAGAGACGCAGTGACAAGGGCGGCATCCCGGCGCTTGGCCGCTGGAAGATGTTCGACAATCTGCGCCGGTCGTTGCTGGCGCCGATGGCGATGCTGTCCCTCTTTGTCGGGTGGATGACGTCGCCCGCCGTCGCGCTGATCTGGACAACGTGGATTGTGGGCCTGTTGGCGGTACCCCGCCTGCTGCCGCTACCTTTCGGGATTTTTCCTGAACGGACGGGCGTCACCCTGCGCAGTCACTTTGCCGCCCTGGCCAATGATGTGCAGATCGCCCTTGGGCAGATTGCCCTGACGATTATCCTCCTGGCCGATATGGCCGCCACCATGCTGGACGCCACACTTCGCACAATCTGGCGGATGATCGTCTCGCGGCGGCATATGTTGGAATGGGTGACGGCGGCCCATTCGGGGGACAGTGCTGTCCCCTCGGTGGCGGGACAGTATCGGCGGATGGCCCCGGGGGTGATCCTCGGGCTTGGTGCCTGCGCGACTGCCGCCCGCGTCAACCCTGCCATGCTGCCCTGGCTCGTCCCCTTTGCTCTGACCTGGGCTACCGCACCGGCGCTGGCGCGCTTCATAAGCTTGCCCCGCGTCGCCAGACCCGCAGCACCCCTGTCTGACGATCAGGCGCGTGCGCTGCGCCTGATTGCCCGCCGGACATGGCGCTATTTCGAAACCTTCGTGACGGCAGAGGAGAATTTCCTGCCGCCGGACAATTTTCAGGAAACGCCAAAACCTGCCATCGCCAATCGAACCTCGCCCACCAATATCGGGCTTTATCTGCTGTCGACGGTTGTCGCGCGCGATATGGGGTGGATCGGGCAGACGGCGGCGCTGCACCGCATGAATGACACCTTGCAGACGATCCAGCGGATGCCGCGTTGGCGAGGGCACGTCCACAACTGGCATGACACGCGCGATCTGAAGGTTCTTGACCCGGCCTATGTCTCGACAGTGGACAGCGGCAATCTGGCCGGACACCTGATCGCTGTCGCGCAAGCCTGCCGCGAATGGCAGACTGTTCCTGTGCCAGAGACCAACCTGCGCCAGTCACTGAGCGACACCTCCGCTCTTGCGCAAGAGGCGTTACCAACCGCACCGGGGAACGCCGCACTGGGCCAGTTGCTGGATACGCTTGCCGTGGCGGCAAAGACGGGCGCGATCGCATTGGGCGACATGATCTCCGATACGGCTGCGGCCAAGGAAATGGCGCTCGGGCTGGCGGACGAAAATGCGGATGTCGCATTCTGGACAACGGCGCTTCAGCAAAGCCTTCAGGACTACCTTGCCGATCAGGCCGGGCCGCCCGACGCGGACCTTCTTGCCGAAGTCGAGACGATGGCACGTACCATCGCTACCGAAATGGACTTTGCCTTTTTGCTGGAGCCCGACAAAAAGCTCCTTTCCATCGGCTTCTCGCTTTCCACCAACCGACTGGACGCGAACTGCTACGATCTTCTGGCGTCCGAGGCGCGGCTGGCGAGCTTTTTTGCCATCGCCAAAGGCGATGTGGACACGCGCCACTGGTTCCGGCTCGGTCGGACCGCGACACCTGTCGGTGCCGGATCGGCGCTGATTTCCTGGTCCGGCAGCATGTTTGAATACCTCATGCCGTCCCTGGTCATGCGCGCGCCCGCAGGATCGGTGCTGGAACAGACAAACCGACTTGTCGTCGCATGCCAGAAAACCTATGGCGCAGTGATCGGGGTGCCGTGGGGGATTTCAGAATCTTCGTACAACGCCCGCGATTTGGAGATGACCTACCAATACTCCAACTTCGGCGTTCCCGGCCTTGGCCTCAAGCGCGGCCTCAGCGAAAACCGTGTGATTGCACCTTATGCCACGGGGCTCGCCGCGATGGTCGATCCGGTGGCGGCGGTGCAGAATTACGACCGGCTCGCCAGGCTCGGGGCGCTAGGGCGCTACGGGTTCTACGAAGCGGTCGATTTCACGCCTGCGCGTCTGCCAGCAAACGAGGACCACGCCCTGGTGCGCAGTTTCATGGCGCATCATCAGGGCATGACGATCACGAGCATTGCCAACGCCTTGCAGAACGGTCGCCTACGGGACCGGTTCCATGCAGAACCGTTGATCAAGGGGGTAGAACTGCTGCTGCATGAGCGGGTGCCGCGCGACGTGGCCGCCGCTCCGCCACGGGCAAAAGACGTACTGGTGGGGGCGGCCCAGATCACCGATGCGCCCAGTATGCGCGTGTTCGATGCACCTGCATCCGCGACGCCGACCGCGCATCTTCTGTCCAACGGAAACTACGGCGT
>JBBKVJ010000133.1:0-3310 GCA_037968375.1 Paracoccaceae bacterium
GGCGGCGTGGCGGCGCCGGCCGCGATGAGAATGGCCGTGACGAGAATGGCCGTGACGAGAATTCCGTGGCGGCTGATGCCGGTGACGATGTCGAGCGCGCCCAGTCCGACGCCGCCGAAGGTGAGGCTGCCCGGACCGACGAGGATGGCGACCGCGCACCGCGCCGCAAACGTTCGCGCGGGCGCGGCGGACGGGGCCGTGGCCGTGGCGGCGAGGGCCGTGATGGAAGTGATGGCGCCAGACAGGACGACGGCGAGGCGGCCGCTCAGCAGCCTGCTGTGGCCGCAAATGCCGAAACCCCTGCAGAGGCGGCTGAGGAAGAGCCGAAAAAGCGTGTGACGCGAAGCCGTCGCAAGCCGGTGGGTGCCGAAGCCGCGGTGGTGGCCGATGCGGCTGCGACCGAAGCAGCACCCGATCCTAAACCGAAGCCGGCTCGCAAGAGCCGTACCAAGGTGGTGAAGGACGCGCCCGACGCCGAAGATGCGCCGTCGCCGGCGCCGGAACCTGCAGAGCAAGCCGCTGCGAAACCGAAACCGAAGCCGCGCGCGAGCAAGGCCAAGGTCAAGGCCGAGGTGGAGCCTGCAGAGGCGCAGACGGCAGAGACTGTCACTGAAAGAGCCGCCGATAAGCCCGCCAAGACTGCAAAGGCCGAGCGTTCCGCACCTGCGAAAAAGCCGGAGGCGGACGACAAGCCCAAGCGCAAGGGCTGGTGGTCGCTCGGGCGCTGACGGCATCCGGGCCACGCGAACTTGGGGCCGCGTCCGCCGATGGCAGACGCGGCCTTGCCATTCGGGGGCACCCGGGCTTGGCACGGCCAGACGGGTGACGGGCGGTCTGCACCCCAGGGTGCCGCCGCCACCAACGCAAACGTGAGCCAATTCCCCGGTGACGCGGCGGCCTGTGCAGGCTATCGATCAGGCGGAAGGGACCCATCATGTTCGGCTTCGACATTTTTGACGCCAGCCTTCTGCCCGCGCTGATGATCGCGCTGGCCGCCGGTGTGCTGTCGTTCCTCAGCCCCTGCGTTCTGCCCATCGTGCCACCCTATCTGGCCTATATGGGCGGTATCACCCTGAACGAGGCCGGGGCGCGGCGCGGGCGTGCGCTGCTGGCGGGGGTGTTCTTCGTCATGGGGTTGTCGACGGTCTTTCTGTTCCTCGGCTTTACTGCCTCGTGGATCGGTCAGTTCTTCATCGGCTATCAGGACATCCTGGCCAAGGTCGCGGGTGCGGTCATCGTGATCTTCGGCCTGCATTTTCTGGGCGTCTTCCGGATTCCGCTCTTGAACCGCGAGGCGCGTCTGGATGCGGGCGACCGTGGCGGCTCGGCCTTTGGCGCTTATGTCCTTGGCCTGGCTTTCGCGTTCGGCTGGACGCCCTGCATTGGCCCGATCCTGGGCGCAATCCTGTCGCTGGCCGCGACCGAGGCCAATGTGACGCGCGGCACCGCATTGCTTGGTGCCTATGCGCTGGGGCTGGGCCTGCCGTTCCTGATCGTCGCGGGCTTTTTGGACCGCGCGCAGGGGCTGATGGCGCGGCTGAAGCGGCATATGGGGATGATCGAAAAGGCGATGGGGATTTTGCTGATCGCCGTCGGCGTGGCGATGTTCACCGGCGCCTTCACCGCCTTCGCCTGGTGGCTCTTGGAAACGTTTCCCGCACTGTCGGCCCTCGGCTGAGGCTTATCTTCTTAAATGCCCGCCGCTAGTATCCGGCCCCAAGGGAGGCCGGGCATGGCGGACAGGCAGGGCAGGGTGACGCGGCGGCGGGTGTTCTACATCCCCGGCTACGACCCGTTCCATCCGCGCCGCTACCGCGAGCTGTACCGCAAGGAGGGTGCCGCGCAGGCCGCCCTTGGTGGCTATGCGCTCAGCCTGCGCCCCCGGGCCGAGGGGCCTTATGGCTGGGAGGTCAGCGCCGAGATCGAGGGCGCGCGTGTCGAGGCCGAGGTTGAGGTCATGGTCTGGTCCGATCTCGTGCGCGGCTCGATGGGGCACGGGATTTTGGCGACCTACGGGCAGCTTTTCCGTACTGCCTGGACCTACATCGCCTCGGGTGCGCTGTTCCGGCTAATGCGGCTGAGAAAAGGCCCGGTGATCGCCGCACTTTATCCGATCGGCATGTTGTTGGCGCAGCTTGGTGCTGCACTGGTTGCCGGATGGGCATTGGGGCTGCTGATTGCGCTGGCGTTGCCACCGCCGTGGCCCTGGGCAGGGCTGCTTGCAGTCTGGCCCGTGCTGGCGGCATTCCGGCGCTACGACAATCGGCTTTACGCCTATTACCTGATGCACGACTACGCCTATTCCGCCCGCTGGAATGGCGCCTATCCGGCCGAACTTGAGGCGCGAATGGCCGAGTTTGGCGGGCGCATCGCCGGGGCCCTTCACTCCGATACCGACGAGGTCCTCGTCGTCGGCCATTCCTCGGGCGCGCATCTGGGCATCTCGGTGCTGGCCGATCTGATTCGGGGCGGACGGGTTCCGACAGACGGCCCGCACCTGTCGCTTCTGACGCTGGGGCAGGTGGTGCCGATGGTGTCGTTCCTGCAAGGCGCGCATCGGCTGCGGGCGGACCTGCATTTTCTGAGTGCGCGGAACGAGATCGCATGGGTCGACGTCACCGCACCCGGCGATGGCTGTGCCTTCGCGCTGTGCGATCCGGTGGCGGTGACGGGGGTGGCGCCCGAGGGCAAGAGCTGGCCGCTGGTGATCTCGGCGGCGTTTACCCAGACCCTGCGGCCCGAAACCTGGGCCAGACTACGCTGGCGCTTCTTTCGGCTGCATTTTCAGTATCTTTGCGCCTTTGACGGGATCAGTGGCGCGGCGGGCGATTATGATTATTACCGGATCACCGCCGGACCGCTGTCATTGGCCGAACGCTTTGCCAACCGCGCCCCGTCCCGCAGCCGGATCGAGGTGCCGACCTCGCGCTACACCTCGATGACCGCATGATCGCGCCAAAGCCGCCCGCCCGCGAAGGCCGCGTCTCGCTGTGGCGTTACCTGCGCCTCTTTCGCGCCGATATCCTGTCGGCGCAGCCGGCACGTTTGTACCGGGCGCGGATGGCCGAGTTCCGGACGCCTTTCTTTCGCTCGTTCCTGGTGAACGAGCCCGCGCTGATTGACCTGATCCTGAAGGAACGGCCCGAGGATTTTCCGAAATCGCCCCGCATCACCGAGGGATTGCGCCCGCTTCTGGGCCAAGCGGTCTTTGTCACCAACGGCGCCGAGTGGCGTCGCCAGCGGCGGATCATCGACCCGGCGTTCGAGGGCGGGCGGCTGCGCCACAGCCTGCCTGCGATCTGGGCGGCGG
>JBBKVJ010000134.1:0-2700 GCA_037968375.1 Paracoccaceae bacterium
GACCGCGCCGATGTGGTGATCCACGACCGGCTGATCTCGGCCGAGATCCTCGAGCTTGCCCGCCGCGAAGCGCGGCTGATCGACGCTGGCAAGACCGGCTTTGGCCCGTCCACACCGCAAGATGACATCAACGCGATGATCGTCGAACACGCGCAGAACGGCGCCCATGTCGTGCGCCTGAAATCCGGCGACCCCGGCGTCTTCGGGCGTCTGGATGAAGAGATCGAAGCGGTCGAGGCGGCTGGCATTGCGTATAGCGTTGTGCCCGGCATCACTGCCGCGTCCGCCGCTGTAGCCAGCATCGGTCAGGGCCTGACCAGACGCGGGCGGAATGCCAGCACGCGGCTTTTGACCGGGCATGACGTCAAGGGCTTTGCCGATCACGACTGGCACGCGCTGGCCCGCCCCGGCGAGGTTGCCGCGATATACATGGGCAAACGCGCCGCGCCGTTCCTGACCGGTCGGCTGATGATGCACGGCGCGCGCGCCGATACCCCTGTGACGGTGGTCGAGAACGCCTCGCGCGCCGATCAGCGGACGCTGGCCACGACGCTGGCCCGCCTGCCCGAGGCGCTAAAGACTGCGGCCATGAACGGCCCTGCCGTCATTCTTCTTGGCCTCGCCCCGCGCGCCGCCGCGGCCCTTGTCCCCGAGCGTGTGGAGATCGCCTTATGAGCCGTGCATTCACCCCAAAGGTCGTCACTGCCAATGCGCTGTTGTCCGGCGAGGCGGTCTATCTGACCGAAGACGACCGCTGGAGCCCCGACCATGCCGAGGCCGAACTGCTGACTGACGAGGCCGAGGCGCAGTTGCGACTGCTGTTTGCCGAACATCAGTCAGACACCGTCGTCGGCGCCTATCTCGCCGAGGCCCGGCCCGGTCAGAACGGCCCCGAGCCGGTGCATTTCCGCGAGACATTCCGCACCCGGGGCCCGTCGAACTATGCCCACGGCAAGCAAACCGTTGGCCTGCCCCGGTCCTGATCCGGGGCCTCTTGGAGACAGATCATGTATCACTACACCGATTTCGACGATGCCTTTCTGCGCGAGCGCAACCGCCAGTTCCGTGCCCAGGTCGAGCGCCGCATCTCGGGCGCCCTGACCGAGGACGAGTTCAAGCCCTTGCGCCTGATGAACGGTCTCTATCTGCAGCTGCACGCCTATATGCTGCGCGTCGCGATCCCCTATGGCACGGTGTCGTCGGCCCAGATGCG
Source organism: Paracoccaceae bacterium (assembly GCA_037968375.1). Taxonomy (GTDB): domain Bacteria; phylum Pseudomonadota; class Alphaproteobacteria; order Rhodobacterales; family Rhodobacteraceae; genus CANNFR01. The sequence continues at coordinate 1,214 of JBBKVJ010000134.1, forward strand.
GCAACTGGCGACGATCGCCGAGCGTTGGGACAAGGGCTATGGCCATTTCACCACGCGCCAGAACATCCAGTTCAACTGGCCTGCCTTGCCCGACGTGCCCGACATGCTGGATGCACTGGCCGAGGTCGGCATGCATGCGATCCAGACCAGCGGCAACACCATCCGCAACGTCACCGCCGATCATTTTGCCGGTGCTGCGGCGGACGAGATCGCCGATCCGCGTCCAGTGGCCGAGCTGCTGCGGCAATGGTCGACCGACCACCCCGAGTTCCAATTCCTGCCGCGCAAATTCAAGATCGCGGTCACCGGCTCGCCGAACGACAGGGCGGTGACCAGATCGCATGACATCGGCCTCCGCATGGTCCGCAATGACGCGGGCGAGCCGGGCTTTGAGGTCATCATCGGCGGCGGGTTGGGCCGCACGCCACTGATCGGCAAGGTGGTGCGGGCGTTCCTGCCGAAGGTCGATCTGTTGCCCTATGTCGAGGCCGTGCTGGCGGTCTACAATCTTCTCGGGCGACGCGACAACAAGTACAAGGCGCGCCTGAAGATCACCGTGCTGGAAGAGGGTCTCGAGCGTATTCGCGAATTGGTCGAAGCAGAGTTTTCGCGCATTCGGCTGGGCTATTCTGGTGCGGATCAGAACCTGCTTGCCGAAATCGAACACGCGTTCGCGCCGCCCGATTTCGTCGCCAGGCCCGTCGAACCCTATGACTCAGGCCGCCGCGACCCCATTTTTCGCGCCTGGGCCGACACCAACCTTGCCGCCCACAAGCGCACCGATCATGCCATCGTCACGATCAGCCTCAAGGCGCACGGGCAAACGCCCGGCGATGCCACGGCGGATCAGATGCGGGTCATGGCCGATCTTGCCGACGACTACGGCTATGGCGAGTTGCGCATCAGCCACGAGCAGAATGTGATCTTGCCACATGTCGCCCGCGCCGATCTGCCAGCCCTGCATGCGCGGCTACAGCAGGCGGGTCTCGGCACCGCCAATATCGGCCTGATCTCGGACATCATCGCCTGCCCCGGCATGGATTATTGCGCGCTGGCCACCGCCCGCTCGATCCCGATCGCGCAAGAGATCGCGACGCGGTTCGACGAGCTGAAGCTGGAGCATGAGATCGGCCCGCTGAAGATCAAGATATCGGGCTGCATCAATGCTTGCGGGCACCATCATGTCGGCCATATCGGAATCCTCGGCCTCGACCGTGCGGGGGTCGAGAATTACCAGATCACGCTGGGCGGGGACGCGACCGAAACTGCCGAGATCGGCACCCGTGCCGGCCCCGGCTTTGCCGCAGATGAGTTGATCCCGGCCATCGAACGGCTGCTGCTGGCCTATCTCGACATCCGCGAAACCCCCGATGAGACCTTCTTGATGACCTATCGCCGCCTCGGCGCGGAACCGTTCAAGGCGGCACTCTACCCGGCGGAGGCGGCGCGCGATGCCGCTTGAGGCGCCCCTGCCCGCGCCCGGCGAA
>JBBKVJ010000135.1:0-20323 GCA_037968375.1 Paracoccaceae bacterium
CCGAACCGCGAGGGCGGGGTGTTTCCGGGGGCGGCGGGTCTGTTTACGCCCGAGGATACCGCCCACCACCGGATCGTGACCGACCGCGTCCACGATGCGGGCGGGTTGATCGCGATGCAGATCCTGCATGCCGGTCGTTACGCCTATGGGCCGGAATGCGTGGCACCTTCGCCGATCAAATCGCCGATATCGCCGTTTCCGCCGAAGGAACTCGACGAGGCGGGCATCGAAAAACAGATCGCCGATATCGCCACCGCCGCCGCACGCGCCCGCGAGGCCGGGTATGATGGCGTCGAGGTGATGGGGTCGGAAGGCTATTTCCTGAACCAGTTCCTGGTGACCCATACCAACCAGCGCAGCGACGGCTGGGGTGGCGCCTACCATAACCGGATGCGCCTGCCAGTCGAAGTGGTAAAGCGCGTGCGCGCGGCGGCAGGCAATGATTTCATCCTGATCTACCGCATCTCGCTGATCGACCTGATCCCCAACGGTTCGTCCTGGGACGAGGTCGTGACGCTGGCCCGCGCCATCGAAGCCGCTGGCGCCTCGATGCTGAACACCGGCATCGGCTGGCACGAGGCCCGGGTGCCGACGATTGCCACATCGGTCCCGCGCCGCGCCTTCACCTGGCTGACCGGGCGGCTGCGCCCCGAAGTCACGATCCCGGTCATCACCTCGAACCGGATCAACACGCCAGAGGTAGCCGAAACACTGCTGGCCGAGGGTTGCGCCGACATGGTCTCGATGGCGCGGCCGTTCCTGGCCGATGCGGATTTTGTCCGCAAAGCCGCCGAAGGCCGTTCCCCGCAAATCGCGCCCTGCATCGCCTGCAATCAGGCCTGCCTTGACCACACGTTTTCCGGCAAGGTTTCAACTTGCCTCGTCAACCCGCGCGCCTGCCACGAGACCGAACTGAACTACGAACCCACCGCCACGCCCAAAACCATCGCCGTCGTCGGCTCTGGCCCTGCTGGCATGATGGCCGCCCTCGTCGCTGCCGAACGCGGCCACAAGGTGGCGCTGTTTGAACAGGCGGATCAGATCGGCGGCCAGCTGAACATGGCGCGCGTGGTGCCCGGCAAGGAGGAATTCCACGGTCTGGTCGATTGGTTCTCGACGATGTTGAACACCTCCGGTGTGGACGTCAGGCTTGGCATCGCAGCGACGGTTGATGCACTGCAAGGCTTTGACGAGGTGATCATCGCCACCGGCGTCCTGCCCCGCGATCCCGGCATTCCCGGTCAGGACGGCCCGAATGTGCTGAGCTACATCGACGTGCTGCGCGGCAAGGCGACGGTAGGCAAAAGGGTGGCGATTGTCGGCGCCGGGGGCATCGGTTTCGATGTCGCCGAGTATCTGGTGCAGGACGGCGAAAGCCCGACCGAGGATCTGGACCTGTGGAAGCAGGAATGGGGCGTTGGCGACCCTGCCTTGGTGCCCGGAGGGCTGGCCGCCGAGGGGCAGCGCCCCGAGGCGCCCGCCCGCGATGTCACGCTGTTGCAGCGCAAGGCGGAAAAGCTGGGCAAGCGTCTTGGCAAGACCACGGGCTGGATCCACCGCGCCAGCCTGCAGATGAAAGACGTGACGATGCTGGGCGGGGTGAACTACGAACGTATCGGGCCGGAAGGCCTGCACATCAGCTTTGGCGAAGCGCGCGAGAAACCGACGCTGATCGAGGCCGACACCATCGTGCTTTGCGCCGGTCAGAAGCCTTCCCGCACCCTCGCCGATCAGCTTGCTGACGCGGGCATCCCGGCGCACATCATCGGCGGCGCCGATGTCGCTGCCGAACTTGACGCCAAACGCGCCATCGACCAGGGCGCGCGGCTCGCGGCGGCCCTGTAGAGGCGCAGACAGCGTTGCCCCCTGCGCGACGATCCGCTCGAAAACCTCACTATTGTCGGGCGCTCTCCGCATTCCTGCCTGAATTGCGCGCCACTCCTGTCCGATGCCTTGCTGCCCTTTGAGGTATCGGAATGGACCGTTTGACGGAAATGGAAGCCTTTGCCACCGTGGTGGATCAAGGTGGCTTCACGGATGCTGCAAAGAAGCTGGGGATTTCTAAATCCGCGGTATCCAAGCATGTCTCATCGCTTGAGGCCCGCCTGGGCGCCCGGCTTTTGAACCGCACCACACGCCGGGTCAGCCCGACCGAGATCGGTCTGGCCTATTACGACCGCGCGCGCCGGGTGCTGAACGACGCGGGCGAGGCCGATGCGCTGGTCACCTCGATGCAATCCGAGCCTTCGGGGCTGCTGCGCATTTCGGTCGCGACCGATTTCGGGGTCAACCTGCTGTCGCCGATACTGGGCGATTTCCTGCGCGATTTCCCCGAGATCACCGTCAACATGGTGCTGAACAACCGCTATGTGGAACTGATCTCCGAGGGTTTCGACATGGCGGTCCGGGTCGGCGATCTGGAGGATTCCAGCCTGCGCGCCCGCAAGCTGACCGATACCACCAAACGGATGATCGCAGCACCCGGCTATTTTCAGCGCTACGGGCGACCAATGCGGATCGACGATCTGAACGAGCACAAGTTGCTGCACTATGCCAATTCTGCCTCGTCGGCAGTGTGGAAGCTGACCGCACCCTCGGGCGAAAAACGGCAGGTACGCACGGCGGGCTGGCTGACGGTGAACGACGGGCAATCGCTGCTGAACGCCGCCGTCTCGGGCCTCGGCATCGCCTATCTGCCAAGCTATCTTTACGCCGACGCGCTGGCAAAGGGTCTGGTCGAAGAAGCGATCCCCGAACTGCCGGTCGAGGTTCTGGGCATCTACGCGGTCTATCCTCCGGGCCGGTTCACCCAGCCCAAGGTCCGCGCCTTCATCGACTTTCTGGCGACCCGCTTTGCCAACAAGGGCCCTGACGCCTGGTAGCCACCCGGCCTATTGCGTCGAGATCAGCACCACCTCGACTCGCCGGTTCGCCGCGCGGCCCTCGGGTGTCAGGTTCGAACCAAGCGGCATCAGATACCCCACCCCATCGGCCGCGACCTGTGCGGCGGGAACGCCGTGTACGGCGGTCATCTTGTCGGCCGCCGCACGGGCACGGGCGCGCGACAGGGCGATATTGCCCGCAAGACTGCCTTCGGCATCGGTATGGCCGACCAGTGTGACGCGGGCGTCTGGATTGGCGCGCAGATACGCGGCCAGTTCGGCCAGCGAGGCAAACTCGCCCTCGGACAGCCGCGAAGACCCCGTTTCGAACGCCAGATCGCCCAGGATGGCACGCCCGACAGTATCCAGCTGATCGGCGAGGGCGCCCTGGCGCTGGCTGGCAACGGGCCCGGGCAGAGGGGCGGTTGAAGGGGTGGAACGGGCGGCAGGTTCACCACATTCCACCACAGCCGCGCTGCCGACCGAGGTGATCTGCAGATAGGCGGTGCCGCTGGTGCGGCTGACCAGCAGGGTAACGAACGCGGGCCCCTCCGCGACCTCGCGGCGCGCTGAGAGGTATCTGAAGTCGCCCAGATCGACATGCATTTCGGGCTCGGGCAGAACCTCGATCTCATAGCGAAAATCGAAGCCGCCGCAGCCGTTGGTTTCGCAGTCGAAGAGAACCTCATAGCCCTGTTCGGCCAGCTGATCGCGCAGCGGCGCCAGAATTTGCAATGTCGTTGCGGCACTGGCAACCTGCCAGGCCTCTTGCGACAGCGCGCCCTCGGCCCGCACCGCCTCGATCCCACCCTGCGTCCAAGGCGCTATCGGCACCGCCAGACTGTCCAGCGCCGAGGTTTCGCTTGCAGTGCGGATCGCACCGGCGGGCAGTTCCAGTGTCGCCGCCGCTGTGGGCGCGCCCGCAAGACCGGCCGACAGCAGCACGCACAGTGCCGTGGCTTTCAACGGTTCTGCCCGTGATATTCCGGGTTGGGGCGCATGTCGGTGGCTGACGCCACCCGGTTGGTCATGTTGAAGAACCCCGCAACCGAGGCGATATCCCAGATGTCGCGGTCGCTGAACCCGGCATCACGCAGCGCCTGCCGATCGGCCTCGGTGATCCGCGCCGAGGCCTCGGTCAGCTTTTCGGCAAAGCCCAACATCGCGCGCTGGCGCGGCGTGATATCGGCAACACGCCAGTTCATCACCAAGGCCTCGCCCAATTCGGGTTTACCTGACATCGCCCGCACCGCCTGGCCATGCGCCACGAGGCAGTAAAAACAACGGTTCACCGCCGACACCACCACCGCGATCATCTCGCGGTCCAGCTTCGGCAAGCCCGACGGCCCCAGCATCAGGTCGTTGTAGATGCCGGTGAAGGCGTTCAGCTTGTCGATATCAAAGGCGTAGGCGCGCAGCACGTTCGGGATAAGGCCCAGCTTTTCGGCGCAAAGGTCGAAATAGGCCTGCGTGTCCTGCGGCAGAGGCGCGACCATCGGCAGGTCGAGTGCGGTTGGATGGTCTTTGGCGGTCACTGGCGGATGCCCCTTCGAACGGCTTATTTCCGGCGATAATGATACTGTCCCACAACCTGCATGCCGAGGGAAGCATAGAGGGCGCGGGCGCCCGCGTTTGCCTCGGTCACCACCAGCGATATGTAATCCGCCGCCTCGGCACTGGCCCAGCAGGCCGCCGCCGCGATCATGTTGCGCGCGGTGCCCTTGCGGCGGGCGGCGGGCGCCACTTCGATGGCGTGGATCATCGCGGTGGCCTGGTCGAGTGCCACGTAGGCCGCGCCTGCGGGCGTGTCTTCCGTCCGCCCGATGATCGCGGCCTTCGGCGCGGGAGCACGGTCCATCACCAGAAGGCGCCCCGGCCCGATACCGCCTGCAGCCCAGATATCCTCGGTCGCCGCAAGACGCGGCCAATGTGCGAAGGCCGAGATCGGCGGCGGCGGATTGGCAAGGGTTGCGACGCGAGCGGCATAAATCACGACAGGATCGGCAATGCCGTAGCCTGCATCCGCGAGAAGCGCATCCAGCCCGGCCTCACCTTCGCGAATCATGACCTGAGGGGTCTGACCCAAGGCCGCCATCTCGGCCTCAAGCCTTGCGATATCGGCGTGGGATAACGGGCTTCTGGCGGTGGCCGCCGACACCCTGTTGCCGCCACCCCGGCCATCGCGGATCACCCATGGGCCGGCATCGAACCGCCGTGCCGGGGGCCAGGTGGCCTCGGTCACCGCATAAAGGTCCTGCGCCGTGGGCAGAGTTATTCGGGCGCGCAAAACAGCGCCGCCAGCCGCACCATCGCTTGATCCAGACGGGCGGCATCGGTGCCTCGGACCACCAGGTTCGAGCCATGCGCGCCGTTGCGGATGAACGGGTAGGAGCCGAAGGACAGATCGGCGAACTCTTCGGCCAGCGCGCCAAGCGGCCCGGCGATATCGCCTTCGCCGCGATCCACCCGAACGGTCTGCGACATGAGGGGCGCGCCGCCGGTCAGGTCGGGCAGGACCGAGGCCACCATCGCCTCGAAGATCGCGGGCACACCGGCCATCACATGGACATTCCCCAGCGTGAAACCCGGCGCCGCCGAGACCGGGGTGTCGATCAGCGTCGCACCGTCCGGAATCCGCGCCATCCTGAGGCGGGCCTCGTTCAGCTCCAGCCCGCTGCGCTGGTAATGCGCCACCAGGATCGCGCGCGCATCGTCGCGGACCGAGATCGGCACACCGAACGCCTTGGCCACCGCGTCGGCGGTGATGTCATCATGCGTCGGCCCGATCCCGCCCGAGGTGAAGACATGATCGAACGCGGCGCGCAAAGCATTCACAGCCCCCGCGATCGCCGTGCTGTCGTCGGCCACCACCCGCACCTCGCCAAGGCCGATGCCATGCCCGGTCAGCGCGCCCGCCAGATGGTGGGTGTTGGTGTCGCGGGTCCGGCCCGAGAGGATCTCGTCGCCAATGACCAGCATTGCCGCAGTAGGGTTCGGCATGTTCACGCCTTTAAAGTCCGCGCACCAGATTGGCGACGGCCAGAATCACGAAGGCGGTGCCAAGCGTCGCAAAGGCGTTGCCGCTGACCAACGGGATTGCCATCTGCGATGACAGCGCGGCCAGCGCGGCCAGAACCACGGCGACGATAAAGGTGATCTGCTTCGGGGGGGAAAGTCTCATGCTGGTCCTGCCTTGTGCGGGGCCCAAAGATCGGGCGGTTCAACGATGCCACAAGGCATCGGCAGGAAATCTATGGCTCATTCACAAAGCGCGTGCAACGCTGGCCATTCGGGCGATGCGCACCTATTTAAGGCAAAGAACGAGCGCAAAACGGAGCGGACCATTGGAAGGTCACACGCAAGGCCGGATCACCAAGGACGGCATCAGGATCTACGAGGATGCCGATTACGCGGGCATGCATGCCGCAGGCGCGCTGGCGGCGCGCATTCTCGATGGTGTTGCGGCTTTGGTTCTGCCCGGCGCAACCACCGCCGAACTGAACGAGTTTGTGCACGCGCAGGTCGAGGCGGCGGGGGCGACGTCGGCCACCATCGGCTACAAGGGTTATCGGCACGCCACCTGCATTTCGGTCAACCACGTCGTCTGCCACGGTATTCCGGGGCAGAAGGTGCTGAAGGACGGCGACATCCTGAATATCGACGTGACGGTGATCGTCGACGGCTGGTTCGGCGACACAAGCCGGATGTATGTGGCGGGCAATCCCACCCGCAAGGCCGAGCGCCTGATCGAGGTCACGCATGATGCGCTGATGAAGGGCATCGCGGCGGTCCGGCCCGGCAACACGTTCGGCGATATCGGTCACGCGATCCAGGCCTATGTCGAGGCGCATAGGATGAGCGTCGTGCGTGATTTCTGCGGCCACGGGCTGGGCCGCGTCTTTCATGCGCCGCCGAATGTGCTGCACTACGGCCGCCCCGGCACCGGGCCGGTGCTGGAGGAAGGCATGTTCTTCACGATCGAGCCGATGGTGAACCTCGGCCGCCCCGAAACCAAGGTCCTCGCCGACGACTGGACCGCAGTGACCCGCGACAAGTCGCTTTCGGCGCAGTTCGAGCATTCGGTGGGCGTGACGGCGACAGGCTGCGATATCTTCACACTGTCGCCCGGCGGCACGTTTCACCCGACTTACGGCTGACCGCACCGGCCCTCAGGGCCGATAGGCCAGCAGGGTCACGAAGGTGCCGCCATAGCGCCGCTGATCCAGCAAGGCGAAACCGGGCGGCGGGGCGATGGCGGTTTCGTCCTCACAAACCACAGTCGCCTCGGGGGCCAGCCAGCCGCCCGTGGCAGCGGCGGTCAACACGGGCGCGGTCAAGGATTGGCCATAGGGCGGATCGAGGAAGATCAACGTATGCGGCGGGCCGCCGTTCTGGCCGAGGCGAAGGGCGTTCTGGCGCAGGTGCCGGGTTGCCTCGCCCGCGCCCATAAGCGCGATATTGCGTCGCAATAGCCCGGCGGCGATCTTGCCATCGTCAACGAATGTCACCTCTGCCGCCCCGCGCGACAACGCCTCGAGCCCCAGCGCCCCGGTGCCCGCGAAAAGGTCGAGCACGCGGGCGCCAGGCACCGGATCGGGCCGTGCGGCGTTCTGCAGAATGTTGAAGATCGCCTCGCGCACCCGGTCGGACGTGGGCCTCAGATGCGCGACGGCATCCCCCGCCCCGACCTCGGCCAGCTTCAGCCCGCGCCGCGCGCCGCCGATAATCCTCATGGTTTCAACAGCGCCTTCAACTCGGTCGCGGGGTCGGCGACAGCGTCGGGCGCGGGCGATTTTCCTGCCTCAAGCAGCCGCTTGCCGACCATATAGGCGCGCGCATCGTTCATCGCATCGACGGCAAGAAATGTGCCGCCCCGGTAATACCAGTGCGACCGCTGCGCGCCATCGCCAGGACGCACCACCACGCGGTCATAGCCCATATTCAACCCCGCGATCTGCAAGGCAATGTCGTATTGATCCGACCAGAACCACGGATAGGGCCGATACGCCGCGCCCGCCCCAAGCATGTTTGCAGCTACCGCCTCGGCCTGATCGATGGCGTTCTGCACGCTTTCCAGCCGCAGCATCGCGCCCCGGTAAGGAAAGATCGCGCAATCTCCAGCGGCCCAGATATCTGGCGCCGAGCTGTGTCCCATTTCGTCCACGGCAATGCCGTTCTCCAACGACAGGCCCGCCGCTTCAGCCAGGACGGTATTCGGCGCGATACCGACACCCACGATGACGAAATCCGCCGCCAGTTCGGTCCCGTCCGACAAAATTGCGCCCTCGACCCGAGGCCCGCCGGTCAGACGCTCCAGCCCCACGCCCTCGCGCAGATCGACACCGTGCGCGCGGTGCAGCGCGCGGAAATAATCCGAGGTCTCGGGTGCTGCCACACGCTGCAAGATGCGCGGCGCCGCCTCGACCAGCGTCACCCGCAGCCCGCGCGACGCCGCCACCGCCGCCGCCTCAAGCCCGATATAACCACCGCCGACGATCAGCACCTTCGCACCGTCGCGAAACTCGGGCGCCATCGCATCGACATCGGCCAGCGTGCGCACGGTATAAACACCGCCCAGATCGCCACCGATCGCGGCAGGCAGGCGGCGGGGGACCGAGCCTGTGGTCAGGGCCAATTTGTCCCAGACGATGGTCTCGCCCCCGACGCTCAGGGTTCGCGCACCGGTATCGAGCGCGGTGACCGGCTGCCCCAGGCGCAGGTCGATATCGTGTTCGGCATAGAAACTGGCGGGTCGCAGATAAAGCCGCGCCTCCGCCATCTCACCTGTCAGGTATTTCTTCGACAAGGGCGGGCGCTGATAGGGCGGCACCGGCTCTTCGCCGATCAGGGTTAACTGCCCGTCAAAGCCCAAGCTGCGCAGCCTGGCCACCAGCGAGGCTCCGGCCTGACCGGCACCGACGACGATAATATGCGGCATTTGCCCGTCCCTCACTGGCCAGCTCCGGGCCGCGACGCTATATCGCCGGGTGACCGGAACGCAATGTTGGGAGATGACATGACGATAGCAACAGGAGACAGGCTGCCCGAGTCGACGCTTCTCAGAATGGGCGACGACGGACCCCAATCCGTCGACATCGGCGACAAGCTGAAGGGCCGCAAGGTGGTGATCTTCGGCCTGCCGGGGGCCTATACCGGCACCTGCACCACGGCCCATGTCCCGAGCTTTGTCCGCACCAAGGATCGTTTTGACGAAAAGGGCGTGGATGAAATCATCTGCGTGTCAGTCAACGACCCTTTCGTGATGAAGGCCTGGGGTGACTCGACCGGTGCGACGCAGGCCGGAATCACCATGTTGGGCGATGCCGACGCCAGTTTTACCAAGGCCATCGGAATGAACTTTAGCGCCCCTGCGCGGGGCTTCATCGACCGCTCCATGCGCTATGCGCTTTATGCCGAGGACGGGGTGGTGAAGGTCTTGCATGTCGAGGAAGGCCGAGGCGTCTGCGAAGTCTCGGGCGGCGAGGCGATGCTGGCCGCGATCTGACTTGGGGCAAGATGTTCCCGAGGCGAACCACGCGGGCAATCGCGTGATGCACCTTGCCCGGTGACAAGGGCGACGCTGACCGCCCCGTCACGCCGAAGGCGTGCCTACAGCACGACGTTCAGCCGCTACCTCACATCCAGCGCTATGAATGAAGTCAGGCGATGCTTGGCCATTAAGCAGCGACCTCCGCCGTTGCGGCGGCAGCCCGCGGTCATCCGCGGCCGTCTGCAGCGCCATATTGCCGGAACCTCAGCTTTTCGCGTGAAGCTCGCACAGACAGGCGACCGGCTCGGAATGGTCGCGCTGCACCTCGGCATCGCCGGCAAATTTGTCCATCGCCCGGGCCAGCTTGAGGTCCAACTCGGTCAGGCCGTGGGCGTCGTGGGTGGTCAGCGTCACGTCGACGGTGTTGTAGACGTTGCGCCATTCGGGGTGGTGGTTCAGCTTTTCGGCACTCAGTGCTGCGCGCGCCATGAACCCCCAGGCTTCCGAGAAATTGCGGAACTTCCAGATCTTGCGGATCGCGTCGCGTGCGGGGTCCGCACCCCAGCCGCTTTCGCCCAGCGCGGGCAGGTGTTCGTCGCGCTCGGCAAAGGTGAGTTTCGTGGCCATATCAGGTCTCCTTCGGAAGTTCGGCATCGCTTGCCGAATTGGCGCGGGCCAGTGCAGTGCGATCCTTCAGACGGTCCCAATAGGCCACGAAGGCGGGCCGTTCGGGGATCGACTTGAACTGCAGGCCCCAGCCGATCTGCGACCCGACATAGACATCCGCCGCCGTGAACGTATCGCCCGCGATATACGAGCGGTCCTTCAGCGCCGTTTCCAGCGCGTCCATCGTCAGCTCGTAACTGCCGTAACCGACCATGCCCTGCCTGTCGGGCGGCACCTCGACACCCAGCGCGCGGTTGGTCACCGCCGCCTCAACCGGACCGGCGGCAAAGAACATCCAGCGCAGGTAGGCGGCATGGTCCGGCGTGCCCGGCTTCGGTTGCAGCCCGGCCTTCGGAAACGCCGCCGCCATATAGGCGCAGATCGCAGCGCCCTCGGTGATCACAGCCTTGCCATGCACCAGCACCGGCACCTTGCCCATCGGGTTCAGCGCCAGATACTCGGGCGATTTCATCTCTGCGCCGTAATTCACGACCTTGGTCTGATAGGGCTCGCCTGTCTCTTCCATCATCCAGCGCGCGATTCGCGCCCGGGACTGCGGGTTGGTGTAAAGCGTAAGCTCGGTCATTTCTCGTCCATTCCTGTCCGTTTGAAAGGCCCGAAGGCGGTGAGAACCTCGATCTCTTCGTCCACCGCCCGCCGCTCGGCGTCAAGATAGCGCGCTACCGCTGCGCGAAATCCCGTGTCCGCGATCCAGTGCAGCGAGTGGCAGGCGACCGGCAGATAACCGCGCGCCAGCTTGTGCTCGCCCTGCGCACCGGCCTCGACCCGGGTCAGGCCGTGGGCGATGGCAAAGTCTATTGCCTGATAATAGCACAGCTCGAAATGCAGGCAGGGATGATCCTCGCCCGCCCCCCAGTATCGGCCATACAGCACCTCGCGCCCGACGAAGTTCAGCGCGCCCGCCACCGGGCGACCGTCGCGCAGCGCCAGCGCCAGCATCATGTCGTCGCGCATTGTCGCGTGCGCGATGTCGAAAAATTCCCGCGTCAGATAGGGCGTGCCCCATTTGCGCGCACCAGTGTCCTGATAGAACCGCCAGAACGCATCCCAATGCTCGGGGCGCAGATCGCCTCCGGTCAACCGCACGATCTCACCCCCGAAACCCTGCGCGGTCTGTCGTTCCTTGCGGATGTTCTTGCGCTTGCGTGACGACAGCGTGGCGAGGAACGCATTGAAATCGGCATAGCCGTCACTGGTCCAGTGAAACTGCTGGCTGGTGCGGTGCAACAGGCCCATCTCGGCACCCGCCAAGGCCTCGGCCTCGGTGCAGAACGTGGCGTGCAGCGACGACAGCCGGTTCTGTTCTGCCAGCTGCACCGCGCCCTGGATCAGCGCCGACCGGCCTGCGCGCTCCAACCCCGGAAGCGTCAGGAACCGGCGCCCGGTGGCTGGCGTGAACGGCACGGCGATCTGCAACTTGGGATAATACCGCCCGCCCGCATTCTCGTAGGCCTGCGCCCAGTTGTGATCAAAGATGTATTCGCCCTGGCTGTGCCCTTTGGCATAAAGCGGCGCCACCGCGATGATCCGCCCCTCGGCGCGGGCGATCAGGTGGCGCGGCTCCCACCCGGTACCGGGCCCGACCGAGCCGCTGTCCTCCAGCGCCTGCAGAAACCTATGCGTGGTGAACGGATCGTCAGGGCGGCCGCCGTTCTCCGCCTCGGGGCAGGCGCAGGCATCCCATTCGCTGGCAGTGATCCCGGCAATGCCGGGGATGGCCTCGATCTCGATAGAGCTGTCGCTCATCGGCTGGTCTTCCGGGCAGTTGCACATTGGCTGGGCTGTCCCCTACCTGTGGCCCCGGACCCGTGCGTCAAAACTTTTGCACCTTGGGCCTCACGCCCCAACCTTGGCCAGCTTGGGTTTGCGCATCCGCGCCGCATAACCCTCGAAGGTGACGTTGTCGGCGATCGCACGTGCGGCCTTTTCGGCCTCGCGCGACCGGATCGTCCAGCACAGCACCGCCGCACCCTGGGCCTTCAACTCGGCCACGCGGGGGCGGCCCAGATCGGCGGCCTCGTGCGAGATGAACGACGCGCCCAGCCGTTCGTAATCCGGTATCTTGCGCAAACGCTCGCGCTGCGGCGCTGCCAGCTGCTCCCAATCGTCGTCGTCGAAACCCGAGGTGGTCAATCCGCGCGGCACATCGGGCGCCAGCCGCGCCAGAGCCGCGACCGAGTTGGGGTTGAACGACATCACCGCAACCGGCCCGTCGTAGTCCGCCAGATCGGCGGCCACCGCCGCCTCCAGCGCGCCGACGCCCGGCCCCATCGCACCGTCCTGATCCTTGATCTCGATCAGCAGCGCCACACGTCCCGCCACCAGCGCCAGCATCTCGGCAAGCGTCGGAATGCTTTCCGATGTGCCGACCAGCGGAATACGCATCAGTTCCGCCACGCTGCGCGCCGACAGAGGGCCGGAATCGGGGGTCAGCCGGCGCAGATCGTAATCGTGGAACACCATCGCTCGACCGTCGCCGGTCAGCTGCACATCGCATTCGATGCCATAGCCTTTTTCGATCGCCGCCTCGAAGGCCGCGCGCGAGTTTTCGGGCCGGTTGTCGGCGATCTTGTGCAGGCCGCGATGGGCCAGCGGCGGGCCGAGGAAGATGCCGGGAAGGTCAGGGTTGCGCGGGTTCATGTGACTTGAAAGATCCCCTCGATCTCGACGGCCACGCCAAACGGCAGCGAGGCCGCGCTGACCGCCGAGCGAGCATGCCGCCCGGCATCGCCGAGAATCGCGACCAGAGTATCCGAGGCACCGTTGATGACCTTGGGCTGGTCGGTGAAATCGGGCGTCGAGTTCACGAACCCGGTCAGCTTGACCACCCGCTTCAGCCGCGACAGATCGCCGTCGCAAGCCGCGCGGACCTGCGCCAGCAAAGACAGCGCACAGGCGCGCGCGGCAAGGGCGCCGTCCTCGACGCTCATCCCCGCGCCCAGCTTGCCGGTGATCCGACCGTCCGGCCCCTGGCTGATCTGGCCCGAGACATGCACGATGTCGCCAACCCTGACCCAGGGCACGTAGTTCGCCGCCGGAGCGGGAGCATCGGGCAGTGACAGCCCCAATTCCTTCAGCTTGGCGTCGATCGCAGATGACATGATCTATCTCCCCATTTCCGTTCCCGGCGGGACACTAGCCGCGACTGCGCCAATGGAAAACCGGAAAGTAGAATCGCGCTGAAATCGCCCGCGTCCCGAACGCGGCCCTTCAGCGCCCGAAAAGCCCGTTAAGGACGTCGATCAGTACCCGTTCCACGACATCGCCATCGTCACGCCGTTGTCGGCGCGGCTGACGCTGGGTATCGCGCGGGGCGACGTAATTGTCGGGCACTTCGCCATTTTCCGGATAGCTTTCAGCCACGAACGTGGACTCCTGCGGCTGCATCATCGGCAAGGGCCGGGGCGGCACGCCTTGGTGGATCCGCATCATCACCTCTTGCCAAATCTCGGCCGGAAGCCCGCCTCCGGTGACGCCTTTGAGGGGCGTGTTGTCGTCATACCCCATCCAGACGCCAGCGACATAATCGGCGGTGAATCCGATGAACCAGGCATCGCGTGCCGCCGAGGTGGTGCCGGTCTTGCCCGCCGCCTCGCGGTCGGGCAGTTGCGCGCGGGTGCCGGTGCCCGACGTGATGACCTTGTTCATCATGTAGACCAGCTGACGCGCCGATTCCTCCATGATCACCCGCTCGCCCATACCGCCGCCCTGGCCCATCATCGGGGTCGGATCGTCGCGCAGGCTCAACTCGATCAGCCCGTAGGGCTTCACACTGCTGCCGCCATTGAGGAAACCGGCATAGGCGCCGGTCATTTCCAGCAGCGTCGATTCCGAAGACCCCAGCGCCAGGGCAGGCCCTGCCGCAAGATCGCTTTCGATGCCGAATTGCTCGGCGACAGTTCTGACATTGTCCAGCCCCGCCGACAGCGCTGCCTTCACCGCCGGAACGTTGCGCGACAACATCAGCGCGTCGGTAAATGACATCCGCCCCATGAAGCGGCGGTCGTAGTTCTGCGGGCAGTAATCGCCCGAACCGGGCACGTTGGTGCACCAGTTATCGTCTGCCACGGTGCTTTCCGGGCTATGACCCTGGTCAAGCAGGGCGGCATAGACGAACGGCTTGAACGACGATCCGGTCTGGCGCAGCGCCTGGGTGGCGCGGTTGAAGGTGCCGCCGCCTTGGCTGTTGCGCCCGCCGACCATCGCACGCACCGCGCCGTCGGCCGACATGACAACAATCGCGGCCTGTGCCTCGGACGCATCGCTGACCTTGGTCCGAAAGATGAAATCCAGCGCCTCTTCGGCATCTTTCTGCATCCGCTGATCCAATGTGGTGCGGATGATCACGTCTTCGGTGGTGTCGCGGGTCAGGTATTCGGGGCCTGATTCCATCACCCAATCGGCGAAATAGCCGCCGGCCGAGGCTGACGCCGCCTCGCTCAGGCGGGCCGGATTGTTGCGCGCGCGGTCGGCCTCGTCTGCGGTCAGATAGCCCTGATCCTCCATCAACCCGACGATCAGGTTGGCGCGGTCGCGCGAACGTTCCAGATTGGCCGTCGGCGCATAGACCGAGGGTGCTTTCAACAGCCCCGCCAGCATTGCCGCCTCGGGCGGTGTCACCTCGTTCGCCGACTTGCCGAAATAGCGCTGGCTGGCCGCCTCGAACCCTTGCGCGCTGGCGCCCAGATAGACGCGGTTCAGGTAGATCGTCAGGATCTCGTCCTTGGAATAGCGCATCTCCATGCCGATCGAGAACAGCGCCTCTTTGGCCTTGCGCCACAGCGTGGTACGGCGGCAGTCGGCCTCGTAGGCCTCCTGGGTATCCCAGACCGCCGCATCATAGGGCACGCCCAGACACAACAGCTTGGCCGTCTGCTGCGTGATCGTCGAGCCGCCGTTGCCCGACAGCGGCCCGCGCCCTTCGCTCAGGTTGATGCGAATAGCACTGGCGATACCGCGCGGGCTGATGCCCAGATGCCGGTAAAACCGTTTGTCCTCGGTGGCCAGCACCGCATTCACCAGATGCGGCGAGGCGGTGTCGGGGGTGATCTGGCCGCCGAACTGCTCGCCGCGCCAGGCATAGACCTCGCCTTCGCGGTCCAGCATCGTGACCGAGCCGCGGCTGCGGCCATCGGTCAGTTCCGATACCGGCGGCAACTGGGCGGCAAACCAGGCCGAAGCTCCGCCGACAAGCAACAGCACCACCAGTGTGAACCGCCAGGTGACGCCCCAGATGATTCGAGTGACGAAACCGACCAGGCCGGCAATCAGACGGACAACAGGATTGGAATGCTGCGACCGGGCGCGCGTCCGGCGCGCCTTTGACTGCTTCTTGCGGGCGGGATCGGCCGCTTTCGCTGCCACCCGCCGCTCTGCCACCAGAGGCGGCCGTTTCTTTCCGTTTCCGATCATCTTCGTCTTGGCTGCCCGTTTCTGATTTTCCGGCACCATACCCGAGCCAATTCAGAAAGTGGAGCAGCCAATCACGCATGCAAGAGCAGCCGCGGAATTTTCGCCTCTGCCTAAATTTCGATCATTCTATCGAAAATGTGCAAATAATGTGCACTACGTCTTTCTGCGGCGCAGCAAAACCGCCCGGATGGCTTGATGTGCGGCGCCGCAGAATAACTGATCACCCTGCCAATTCCGCAGGTCCGCCCTGCAAAACGACAAGGGGAATAACGTGAAACTGATCATAGCAGCGATCAAGCCGTTCAAGCTCGAGGAGGTGCGCGAAGCGCTTACCGCCATCGGCGTGCGCGGCATGATGGTGACCGAGATAAAGGGCTTCGGCACGCAGTCGGGCCACACCGAGATTTACCGTGGCGCCGAATACGCGGTGAATTTCGTGCCGAAGGTAAAGCTGGAAATCGTGGTGAGCACGGCGATGGCCGATCAGGTGGTCGAGACCATCGCCAAGACCGCCAAGACCGACAAGATCGGCGACGGCAAGATTTTCGTGCTCGACGTTCAGCAGGCCCTGCGCGTGCGGACCGGAGAGACCAACGACGACGCGATCTGAGAGGGGATCAAGAAAATGACCATCACAAAGTATCTCGCGTTGGCAGGCGCACTGGCCCTGGTCCCGACGCTCGGCCTTGCACAAGAGGCCGCACCGGCGGAAGCGGCCGCGGCTGCGGTCGACAACGCCTTTATCTTCAACACGCTTCTCTTTCTGATCGGCGGCTTCCTGGTGTTCTGGATGGCCGCAGGTTTTGCCATGCTCGAGGCCGGGCTGGTGCGATCCAAGAACGTCACCATGCAGCTGACCAAGAACATCGCACTCTTCTCAATCGCCGCGATCATGTACTGGCTGGTCGGCTACAACCTGATGTATCCCGGCGACAACTGGTCGGTGCTGTACTGGCTCGGCGACTTCGGCAGCGCCGATATCGGCGGCGATCCCGCCGTTGAGGCGGGTTATGCCACCGGTTCGGACTTCTTCTTTCAGCTGATGTTCTGCGCCACCACCGCGTCCATCGTCTCGGGCACGCTGGCCGAGCGGATCAAGCTGTGGCCGTTCCTGATCTTCACCACCGTGCTGACCGGGTTCATCTATCCGATTGAGGCCTCGTGGCAGTGGGGGGGAGGCTGGCTGTCGCACTTCGGGTTCTCGGATTTCGCAGGCTCCACGCTGGTCCATGCGGCGGGTGGCTTTGCGGCACTGGCGGGCGCGATCATCCTCGGACCGCGTCTGGGCAAGTTCAAGGACGGGCGGGTGCATCCGATGCCGGGCTCGAACCTGGCCCTGGCGACGCTCGGCACGTTCATCCTGTGGCTCGGCTGGTTCGGCTTTAACGGCGGCTCGCAACTGGCGCTGGGGACCGAGGCCGATGCCAACGCGGTGGCGATCATCTTTGCCAACACCAACATGGCGGCGGCGGCGGGGGCGATGGCGGCGCTGATCCTGACGCAGATCGTCTACGGCAAGGTCGATCTGACGATGGTGCTGAACGGCGCGCTGGCGGGTCTGGTGTCGATCACCGCCGGGCCGCTGGACCCCTCGCTTTTCGGGGCGCTGTGGATTGGTGGCATTGGCGGCGTGATCGTCGTCTTCGCGGTGCCGTTCCTTGACCGGGTCAGGATCGATGATGTGGTCGGCGCCATCCCGGTGCACCTGATCGCCGGGTTCTGGGGCACGCTGGCGGTGCCGTTCTATACCGAGGGCACCAGCTTTGGCACGCAGATCATGGGCTTTGTCGCAATCGGCGCCTTTGTCTTTGCGGTGTCGGCGGTGGTCTGGTTGATCCTGAAGGTCACGATGGGCCTGCGGCCGAGTGCCGAGGACGAGATCAACGGCCTCGACAAGGCCGAACTGGGGATGGAGGCCTATCCCGATTTCGTCGTCGGCTAGGCGCCCCGATCAGACGCAAACGGCCCGGGGAGCGATCTCCGGGCCGTTTGGCTGTGGCAGTGCGATGATAATCCCTTACGACACCTTTTTCGGCGCACCGCTGGCCATGTCGGTGGCGATATGCGGCAGTTTCGCCGCCTTCCAGGCACCGAACCCGCCCTCCATATGTGCGACCCGGCCCCAGCCTGCCTGCAGAACCTTGCGCGCCACCTTTTCCGACCGCGCCCCCGATCCGCAATGGAAGACGATGCGCTTGTCGCCCTCGTCCGGCAGGTTTGCCGCGTCGAACTCGGACAGCGGCATCAAGAGCGCGGCCCCGATCCGTTCAAAGCCATATTCCATCGGGGTGCGCACGTCGATCAGCACGACGCGGCCCTCATCCAGTGCCGTGTGCACCTCTTGCGGTGTCCAGGTTTCCAACGTGCCACCCTCGGCTTCTTCGGTTTTCATCGTGGTTCTCCAAACCTGTTTGCGGGGATCTTGAAATAGCTGTGCCCGTCGTGCTCGGGCGGCGGCAGACGGCCGCCGCGCAGGTTGACCTGCAACGCCTGCAGCATCCGGTCAGGCAGGGCCAGCGTCGCATCGCGCTTGTCGCGGAGCGCGACAAAATCGTCCTCTGAGGTGGCCTCGGCGAGGTGCACGTTGCCATCACGCTGTTCGGCAACTGTCGCCTCGAAATCCGGATCGTCGCGCCCATCCGGGCAATAATCGTGCCCGATGAACAGCCGCGTCTCATCCGCAAGCGCAAGGATCTGCTGCAGCGAGCGGTAGAGCGCCCGCGCCGAACCGCCGGGAAAATCTGCCCGGGCGGTGCCGCTGTCAGGCGCCATGAAGGTGTCATGCACGAACGCCGCATCGCCGATCACGTAGGTGACCGAACCCAGCGTGTGGCCCGGCGACAGCATCACCTGCACCGGCAGGTCGCCGATAGCGAACCTATCGCCATCCGCGAAAAGGCGGTCGAATTCGCGCGCCGGATGAAACGCGTCCGGCAGGTTGTAAAGCCGGCGCCAAAGGTTCGCGATCTCGACCGTCTTGGTGCCGATGCCGGTTTGCGCCCCGGGCAGCCGCCCCTGAAGCCAGGCCGAAGCCATCAGGTGGTCGGCATGCGGATGGGTATCGAGGATCCAGTCGATGGTGGCGCCTTCGTCCTCGGCGGCCCTCAGGATCGCTTGCGCAGTATCGTGACCCGTCGCGGCGTTCGCGGGTGCGAAGTCCTGCACCACATCGATCAGCGCGCCGCGCCTGGTTGCTGGGCAGATGACGAGGTACTGGCAGCTTCCGGTCGGCGCATCGTGAAAGCACAAAACCCTAGGCGAACCTGCGCCACGTGACGGACTTGTCGCGGTGAACATGCTGACGTTTCTCTCCGGTCGATCTCATATTCAACGATTGGAATGGGAATCAGGTTCCCGACATCGCCTCAGACCCCCGCGTCGGCGATCGCCTGCGCCAGGATCGGAACCGTCTTGGCATTCAGCCCGGCGATGTTCAGGCGGCTATCGCCGATCATGTAGATGCCATGCTCTTTGCGCATCTTCTCGACTTGTTCAGGACTTGCCCCGATCCGGCTGAACATGCCGCGATGTGCCGCGATAAAACCGAAGCGGTCGGACCCTGTGGCCTTGCGCAGCTCATCCGCCAGTTGCTCGCGCAGCTTCAGCATGCCCAATCGCGTCTCCTCAAGTTCGGCCTGCCAATCGGCCCGCAGGCCTGGATCGTTCAGGATCATCGTCACCAGCCGCGCGCCGTGGTCGGGCGGGAAGGAAAAGTTCTGCCGGTTCAGGAAGGCCAGGTTGGCCTGCGTCAGATCACGGGTCTTCTGGTCCGCCGCAATGGCGATCAAAAGGCCGGTCCGCTCGCGGTAGATGCCGAAGTTCTTGGAACATGACGCCGCGATCATCAGTTCCGGCAGGCGCTTGACCAAAAGCCGCGTCGGCGCCGCATCCGCCTTGAGCCCGTCACCGAAGCCTTGATAGGCCAGGTCGATCAGCGCGAAGGCACCGCGCTTTTCGATCAGCCCGGCAATCTCACCCCACTGAGTCAGGTTCAGGTTGGCCCCCGTCGGGTTGTGGCAGCAGCCATGCAGCAGCACCACATCGCCGCGCTTGACCTGCCCCAGATCGGCCAGCATCCCGTCGAAATCGACGCCGCATGTCGCTGCGTCGAAATAGCGGTAATCGCGGGTCGGGATACCGAGATATTTCACGATGGAATTGTGGTTCGGCCAGGTCGGGTCCGACAGCCAGACCGTGGCACCCGGCGCCGCCATCTTGACCAGTTCCAGCGCCTGCCGGATCGCGCCGGTGCCGCCGGGCTGCGCCGCAAAGGCCACACGGTCCGTAGAAACCGCATCGCCCAGAATCAGCCCCGACAATGCCTGCCCGAACGCCGGATCGCCGATCAGCCCGGTATAGGCCTTGGTCGTCTCGGCCTCCCACAGCTGCTTTTCGGCGGCTTTCACCACCCGCATCACCGGCGTCACGCCATCGGCGTTCTTGTAGACGCCGACACCGAGGTCGATCTTGTCGTCCCGCGGATCCTCACGATACATCTGCATCAGCATCAGGATTTTGTCTGGCGTCTGGGTCTTGAGGGTGTCGAACATCAGGCTTTCCCCGTCGCTATCTTCAGATCGTTGTAGATGCCCCACTCGCTCCAGGATCCGTCATAAAGCGCATGACGACGGCCCAGCACCTCCAGAGCCAGCGACAGGATCGCGGCCGTGACGCCCGAGCCGCAACTGGTAATGACCGGGCGCGACGGGTCGACGCCCGCCACGGCAAAGGCCTCGGCCAGACCGGCGGGCGGTTTCATCGTGCCGTCGGCATTCAGAAGGCTGCGGTAGTGGACGTTCTTCGAGCCGGGGATCCGCCCCGCCCGCAGCCCCGCCCGGATGGACCATTTCCT
>JBBKVJ010000136.1:0-3881 GCA_037968375.1 Paracoccaceae bacterium
GTGCCGTGCCGAAGCGCGTGAAAGCCCGGCGCCAGACCCGCGGCGCCGACAATTGCGCTCATGATCCAGTCGGCGGGGCGGTCGGCGGCCTCGATCAGCGCCGCCTGCCCTGCCGCCACCGCAATGCCCGATCCCGCCAGCGCCGTCTTGAGGTCGTCGTAGCAGTCGTCAAAGCAGGTCACCGCCAGGCTGGCACCCAGCGCCCGTGCCTGTTCGGCCAGCCGTGCGACGTTGCGACCGCCGGTCAGGGCCACGACGTCGTAGGCGTCACGTCCGCCCTGATGCCGGATCAGATCGACGGTGTTTTCGCCGATCGACCCGGTGGCGCCAAATATTGTTACCCGCGTCATGCCCGTCTCATATGGGCAGGCTGAGGCCGGGCGGGAAGTCAACAAGCTGTTGAATGATCAGAAGAAAGACCGAGGCGCCCAGCATCCCGTCGAAGCGGTCCAGAACGCCGCCATGGCCGGGGATCAGCGCCGAGGCGTCCTTTACCCCCATCTTTCGCTTCACAGCACTTTCGGCGATGTCGCCGATCTGGGAAGCCATCGACAGCGCCACGGACACACCGATCAGTTCCGTCCCGGCGCCCGTGATCGCCATGAAGACTGCGCCGACGATTGCCGCCGCGACCCAGCCCGCCGCAGTGCCCGACCAGGTCTTTTTCGGGCTGACCTTGGGCCAGAATTTCGGGCCGCCGATCAGCCGCCCGGCGAAATAGCCGAAAACGTCAGTGACGATGACCACGGCAATCAGCCAGGCGATCCAGACAAAACCGAAATCCTCGCGCTGAACCAGCAGGCCGAAGCCTGCGATCATGATCAGGATGGTGAAGACGATGTAGAGTGTGCGATTGCGCTTGAGCAGGCTGAGGCCCGCCAGCGCGGGCAGGAACAGAAGCGGCAGCGCAAAACCGGGCGGGATCAGCCGCGCGAGGATCACCGCCGCAGCGGCCGCACAGCCCAGCAGCACCGCGCGGTTTGCAGGCGTGCCCGAAGTTGCAACCGTTCCCGGCGCGCCGGGGGTCAGCATCCGCACCAGTTCCCACACCATCAGACCGACGGTCAGACCGACCAGCGCCACAAACCAGACGCCGCCCAGCCAGATCAGGCCAAGCCCGACGATGGCGATCACGGCACCCGACGCCATTCGGACCGAAAGGTCGGAGAATTTGGTGGGCCCGATGCTCATGCCGTCAGGACGCCGCCAAAACGGCGTTCGCGGACGCCGAATTTTTCCAGGATTTGCGCCAGATGGTCGGGGGTGAAATCGGGCCAGAGAGTTTCGGTGAATTCATATTCGGCATAGGCCGACTGCCAGAGGAGAAAGTTGGAAATCCGGGTTTCGCCCGAGGTGCGGATCACCAGATCGGGGTCGGGCAGGTTCCAGGTATCGAGGGCGGCGTTGAAATCGGCATCGCCGATATCACACTCTGCCACATCCCCCGCCGCGATGCGGGCAGCAAGCTTTTGCGCGGCGCGCAAAAGCTCGTTCCGGCCACCGTAATTGATCGCGACCGTCAGGTGCAGCCGCTTGTTGGCTTCGGTCCGGGCCTCGATCCAGCCCATCAGGCGTTGCAGTTTCGGATCAAGCGCGGTGCGGTCGCCGATAAAGCTGAGCCGCACGCCCTCAGCCGAAAGTCGCTTCGATTCGGCGCGGATATAGGTGGAAAAGATGGTCATCAGACCGATGACCTCTTCGGTCGAGCGCTTCCAGTTTTCCGTCGAGAACGCGAACAGCGTCAGATGCGTGACGCCCAGATCGGGACAGGCCGCGACCAGGTTTTTCACCCGCTCGGCACCCCGCTTGTGGCCGACCAGACGTGGCCAGCCCTGCTGGGTCGCCCAGCGCCCGTTGCCATCCATGATGATGGCGACATGCAGCGGCGCGCGTTTGGGTGGAAGATCGTCGGCGGCCATCCGGCCCTCCCGGAAAATGCGGGTCAAACCTGCATGATTTCGGCTTGCTTGTCCTCAAGCACGCTGTCGATGGCGGCGATGTGGGTATCGGTCATCTCCTGAATCGCGTCGTTCCAGAATTTCTGATCGTCCTCGCCCATGCCGTCGCCCTTGGCCTTTTTCACCTGATCCATCCCGTCGCGGCGGACGTTGCGGACGGCCACCCGCGCGCTTTCGGAATATTGCGCGGCGACGCGGGTCAGATCGCGGCGCCGTTCCTCGTTCAACTCGGGGATCGGCAGCATGATGATCGTGCCGTTCAGCTGTGGATTGATACCCAGCCCCGAATCGCGGATCGCCTTTTCCACCTTGCCGACAAGCCCCTTGTCCCAGACGTTGATGGTGACCATGCGCGGTTCTGGCACGTTCACGGTTCCAACCTGGTTAATGGGCGTCGGCGAGCCATAGGCATCGACCAGCACCGGATCGAGCATCGAGGCCGAGGCGCGCCCGGTCCTAAGCGACGCCAGCTCGTGGCGCAGCGCAACCATGGCGCCGTCCATCCGCCGCCCAAGGTCGTCGAGGTCGATCTCGATATCGTCAGCCATCTCTGCCCTTTCTCATCGCATATGCGGGTTCGACACGTCTATATCGCGGGGTGCCCCGAAATCCTAGCGCCTCAGCCTTCGACCTTGGTATAGGTCCCCTGACCCGCCAGAATGCCCCGGAATCCGCCCGGCTCATCCAGCGAAAAGACGATGATCGGCAGGCCATTGTCGCGCGCGAGCGCAATCGCCGAAGCGTCCATGACCTTGAGGTTCTTTTGCAGGACCTCGTCGTAGCTAACCTTGTCATAGCGTTTGGCGTCATCGTGCTTCATCGGGTCCTTGTCGTAGATGCCGTCGACCTTGGTGCCCTTGAAGATCGCCTCGCAGGTCATTTCGGACGCGCGCAGCGTCGCCGCCGTATCGGTGGTGAAGTAGGGGTTGCCGGTGCCTGCGGCAAAGATGCAGACGCGGTTCTTTTCCAGGTGCCGCACGGCGCGGCGGCGGATGTAGGGCTCGCAGACCTGATCCATCGGGATCGCGCTGATCACCCTGGTAAAGACATTGATCGCCTCAAGCGCCGATTGCATCGCCAGCGCGTTCATCACTGTGGCGAGCATGCCCATGTAATCCGCCGTCGTCCGCTCCATCCCCTGAGCGCTGCCCTGCAACCCGCGAAAGATGTTGCCACCGCCGATCACCATGCAGATCTCGACACCCAGATCGTGGACCGATTTCACCTCTTGGGCGATGCGCTGCACGGTGGGCGGATGCAGGCCATAGCCAAGGTCGCCCATCAGCGCCTCGCCCGAGATTTTCAGCATGACGCGTTTGTAGAGGGGCGCAGGGCCCGTGTCCTTTGTATCGGTCATCTCTGCCCCCCAGGCGTTTTTCGGTTTCTTGGTCGGCGGTTCTTGACTGGTCCGGAAAATGCGGGAAAACCGGGGCAGATTCAACGGCAGATCGGGCATATGGCCGCATTGTCGCGAGAAACCCAGGGAAGGACCGCAGGGCGTTGGACGTGCTGGCCGATATCGCGCCCGACAGGCCGGTCCTGATCGCCGGTCCGACCGCGAGCGGCAAATCCGCGCTGGCGCTGGCTTTGGCCGAGGCGCAGGGCGGGGTGATCGTGAATGCCGATGCGCTGCAGGTGTTCGATGCCTGGCCGGTCCTGACAGCGCAGCCATCGCAGGAGGATCGGGCGCGGGCGCCGCACCGGCTGTACGGCGGCCTGCCGCATGATGCCGTCACCTCGGTCGGCGACTGGCTGCGCGATGTGGCACCGCTGCTGGCGGGGCCCGAGCGGGCCATAATCGTCGGCGGCACCGGGTTGAATTTCACCGCACTGACCGAGGGGCTGGCCGGGATTCCACCGGTGCCGCCCGAGGTTCGGGCCGAGGGCGATGCGCGGCTGGCGCGCGACGGGCTGGCTGCGATG
>JBBKVJ010000137.1:0-7209 GCA_037968375.1 Paracoccaceae bacterium
ACCGGCGACGATCCCGGCCCGACCCGCGAACGCCGCCGTCGGCGCGGCTGACCGCGTCGACGCAAAAATTTTCGCAAGAAAATTTTTCGCTCAGAACAGGCTCAGCTGTTCGCCCTTCTGTGGCGGCGGCTGGAACAGGTCGGTTCTGAGCGGCACTCGTTCCCGGTTCAGGCCCAAGCGGGCGCAGGCCAGATCGAACCGGCAGCGCAACAGCTCGGCAAATAGCCCCTGCCCGGTCATCCGCGTGCCCCAGTTGGCATCGTAATCCTGCCCGCCATGCATCTCGCGCACCCGCGCCATCACATGCGCGGCGCGCCCCGGTTCGTGTTCCGCCAGCCACTCCTGAAACAACGGCGACACCTCACGCGGCAGTCTCAGCGCCACAAAACTTGCCGTCTTCGCCCCCGCATCGCGCGCCGCCTCGAGAATCCGCTCCAACTCATGATCGGTCAGGGCCGGCACAACCGGCGCCACCATCACCCGGACCGGCACGCCCGCAGCCGCCAGCCGCGCAATGGTGGCCAGCCGCCGCAAAGGCGCCGGCACACGCGGTTCCATCCGCCGCGCCAACCCCGCATCCAGCGTCGTCACGCTGATCCCCACCGAGGCCAGACCCTGCGCCGCCATCTCGCCCAGAATGTCGATATCGCGCTCGATCAGCGTGCCTTTGGTGACGATCGCCACCGGGTGACGAAACGCCTGCAACACCTCCAGAATGCCGCGCATGATCCGGCGGTCACGCTCGATCGGCTGATAGGGATCGGTGTTGGTGCCCAGCGCCATCGTCGCGGGCACATAGCGCGGCGCCCTCAGTTCGCGGGCCAGCAGTTCGGGCGCCGAGGGTTTGGCGATCAGCCGGGTTTCGAAGTCGAGGCCCGGCGAAAGCCCCAGAAACGCATGGCTGGGCCGGGCAAAGCAGTAGATGCAGCCATGCTCGCAGCCCCGATAGGGATTGATCGACCGGTCAAAGCCGATGTCGGGCGAGGTGTTGCGGGATATCACCCGGCGCGGGCGCTCGTCGGACACCTCGGTTCTGAGCGGCGGCAGCGGCTCGTCCTCGCCCACCCAGCCATCATCGACGCCGATGCGGGCATAAGGGTCGAACCGGCTGACGGCATTGGTCGCCGCACCCCGACCCTTGCGCCGGGCGGCTTCAATTTCGGTCGAATCTGGCATGAGGTTGGGCATGGCAAGAACATATCATGAACATGCGCGGCGGCAACACCCGCAAACGCAATCAGGCCTTGTCGGTTGCGACCGCGCATCCGTCGCAAATCGTCGCGTGTCGGAACGACTTGCGGCGCATCTAGGCGACAAGATATACGCGCGGGCAGAGACACCCCCGCAAAGCTTTGGAGAGCCTGATGGTCGATGACACCGAAATCATCCTGAGCGAGCTCAGCGACGATGAGCTGGTCCTGCAGATGCATGACGACCTCTACGACGGCCTCAAGGAGGAAATCGAGGAGGGCGTGCGCATCCTTCTTGACCGCAAGTGGACGCCCTACGATGTGCTGACCAAGGCGCTGGTCGCCGGCATGACCATCGTCGGCGCGGATTTCCGCGATGGCATCTTGTTCGTGCCCGAGGTTCTGCTGGCCGCCAATGCGATGAAGGGCGGGATGTTCATCCTCAAGCCCCTCTTGGTCGAAACCGGCGCGCCACGCGTTGGCAAGATGGTGGTCGGCACCGTCAAGGGCGATATCCACGACATCGGCAAGAACCTGGTGGCGATGATGATGGAGGGCGCGGGATTCGAGGTCGTCGATCTTGGCATCAACAATTCGGTCGAGAAATACCTCGACGCGCTGGAGCGTGAGCAGCCCGATATCCTTGGCATGTCGGCGCTTCTGACCACCACGATGCCCTATATGAAGGTCGTGATCGACACGCTGAAGGAACGCGGCATCCGCGACGATTACATCGTGCTGGTCGGTGGCGCGCCCCTGAACGAAGAGTTCGGCCGGGCGATCGGCGCCGACGCCTACTGCCGCGACGCCGCCGTGGCCGTGGAAACCGCAAAGACCTTTGTGGCGCGCAAGCACAACCAGCTCGCCGCGCGCTGATACCCGCAGAAGACGGAGTTAGGGCCGGGGCTTTCCCGGCCCTTTCTCGTGTCGGCACCCGACCGGCGGGTTTCCCTCGAAATGTGACGTGGGCTGTTTCCGTTTCGCGTCGCGCACGTTAATCTTTTGCATATTGTCGCAACTGCGCCGACTTATCATTGAAGAACCGGACCCGCCATGCCGCCGCTTCGCTTCGTAATTCTGATCGCCGCCGTTCTGACCGCCGCTGCGGCGACCATCGCTGTGGGATATGCGCTGGCGCCCGACATGTCGCGCACTGGTCTGGCACTGCTCAGCCTCGCCGCCGTCGCGGCGGCGCTGCTGGTATCGTGGCGGTCGCGCCGATGATCGACGATGCGACCCTTACCGAGCGCGGCCTGGCCCCCAAGGGCAAGGGGCGTGTTCTGCTGTTGGCCTGCGGCGCGCTGGCGCATGAGATCATCGCGCTGAAACGCGCGAATGGCTGGACCCATCTTGACCTGCAATGCCTGCCCGCGATCCTGCACAACCACCCCAACCGCATCCCGGCCGCCGTGGCGCAGGCGGTGCAGGCGCACCGCGACGCCTATGAGACGATTTTCGTTGTCTATGCCGATTGCGGCACCGGTGGTCAGCTGCAGGACCTGTGCCGCAACCTTGGCGTCGAAATGGTCGAGGGCCCGCACTGCTATGCGTTCTTCGAAGGCGTCGATGGCTTTGTCGCCCGCGCCGAGGATGAATTCACCGCCTTCTACCTGACCGATTTTCTGGTCCGCCAGTTTGACGCCTTCGTCTGGCAGCCGCTGGGCCTGGATCGCCACCCCAGCCTGCGCGACACCTATTTCGGCAATTATGAAAAACTGGTCTACCAGGCGCAGACCGACGATCCCGAACTGACCGCCAAGGCCGAGATCTGCGCGCAGCGGCTGGGATTGCCGTTCGAACGCCGGTTCACCGGTTACGGCGACCTGACCACCGCCCTGCGGCGACTTTAGGCGCAAAGCCTTCCAACATTGGGGTTTCCGGGGCTTACCCGGAACATCGCCCCCGCCCCCCGCGTTGGTGTCATGACACCAGACAACAGGAGCATGTGATGACCAAGAAAGCCCTTTTTATCCTCACCTCGACCGACCATTTCCTCAAGGACGGCGAAAAGCAGGCGACCGGTTTTTACTGGGAGGAAATGACCGAACCCTACTGGGCGCTGCGTGACGAAGGTTTTCAGGTGACGCTGGCCTCGATCGAAGGCGGTCGCCCGCCTGCCGATCCGTCATCCGCCAAAGGCGAGGCCAAGACAGAATCGGTCGGGCGCTTCATGGACGACAACACCGCGATGCAGGCCCTGGCGAACACCAAAAAGGCCGCTGACTGCGACGCGCGCGATTTCGACGTAGTTTATCTGCCCGGCGGTCACGGCACGATGTGGGACCTTGCCCAGACCGAAGCGGTGGGCCGGATCGTCAGCGATGCCTATGCCAACGGTGCCGTCGTGGGTGCTGTCTGCCACGGGCCTGCCGGGCTTTTGAAGGCGGTCGATACCGATGGCCAGCCGCTGCTTGCAGGCAAGCGCGTCAACGGCTTTACCAATGCCGCCGAAGACGCTGCGGGCCTGTCCGAAACGGTGCCGTTCCTTCTGGAAACCGAGATGCGTGCGCTGGGTGGCAAATTCGTCAGCAACGACGAGCCGTTTGGCCCCTATGCGGTCCGCGACGGGCGGCTTGTGACCGGCCAGAACCCGGCCTCGTCGGGCGAAGTTGCCAAATTGCTGCTTGAGGCGGCCGCCGACAAACAGGATGCCGCCGCCTGAGGCAGGACGGCGGTCAAGCGGCGCTGGCGGCCACGGCTGCCAGCGCCCTGATCCTCTCGACCATCGCTCTAAGGCCGTTCGACCTTTGCGCCGACAGGTGATCGTTCAGACCAAGCCGCGCCAGTTCGGCATTGGCATCGACGCGCAGCACGTCAGTCACCCTCAGGTCTGAATACAGCGCGTGCAGGATCGCGATCAGACCGCGCACGATCATCGCGTCGCTTTCGCCGCGAAACCGGAACGTCGCTTGCCGCCCTTCGCCGGTGATCTCAGGCAGGATCCAGACCTGGCTCGCGCAGCCATCGACTTTGGTCGCGGGCACCCGAAACGCCTCTTCCAACGGTGGCATGGCGCGGCCCAGCTCGATCACATGGCGATAGCGCTCTTCCCAATCCTCGAGAAACTCGAAGGTCTCGGCGATTTCCTCGAAAGCGGCGCTGGCCAACTGCGTTCCCCTTGGGTTGATCTGCCTCACCTAGGTTGCGAAAGCCGAAAGGTCCAGAAGGCACGGGCTTTTCAAGCGCGCCGGTTTCGGCTAGTCCAGTGGCCAAAGACGAGGGATGACGATGCGCGCACCGCTATTGGCCCTGCTGGCCGTGATACTGACCATCGGCGCCTGTTCGCAGATCGGCGAGTCGCGGTTCAATCCGCTCAACTGGTTCGGCAAAAGCGAAGGCCGCGCGATCCGCGAGGCGAACGAGCGGGTGCCCGACACCGATCCGCGCCCGCTGGTCGATCAGGTCACCGCGATGGCGATAGAACCGATCCCCGGCGGCGCGATCCTGCGGGTCACCGGCCTGCCGCCCACGCAGGGCCACTGGAAGGCCGACCTTGTCGAGGTCCGGCAGGTGATCGAAACTCGGGGCAGCGATGGCACCATCACCCGGGTCATCGACGACAGCGTGCTGGTCTACGACTTCCGCCTGATCCCGCCCCCCTATGTGGCGCGGCAGGGTACCGATTGGTCGCGCGAGATCGAGGTGGCGACCTATCTGACCACGAACGACCTGAACGGTGTCACCCGTGTCGTTGTCAGGGGCGCGCGGAACGAGCGGATTTCGCGCCGCTGATCGGTTTGAATCGGGTCAGCGTGCCGGCGCCTTGATCATGCGGTCAGGGTTTTGACAGCAACCGTCAAAGCTCGATCGTCTTGATCTGCCCGTCCTGGGCCGACAGCCCGATTTCGCCCTGACAGAGCCGCAGCGCATCTTCGCCGAACACCTGCCGCCGCCAGCCCTTCAGCATCGCCAGATCACGGTTGCCCATCGCCAATGCGTCCAGATCGGAGGCCGTTGCGATCAGCTTGGCCGCAACGTTTTCACTGTCCGAGCGCGCCTTAAGCAGCACCCGCAACAGGTCGGACAGCGCCGAATTGCCCTGCGGCGGACGCCCGCCATCCCCCTCGACACGCGGCAGCGCCTCGTTCGGCAGCGCCGCCGCTGTCTTGACGGCGGCAAGGATACCGTCGGCGATATCTCCACGCCGCGCCTCGCGCTGCAACAGCCGCGACCGGCCAAGGTCCTCGGACGTGGCAGGCCGGGTCGAGGCCAGCTCCAACAGCGCCTCGTCCTTGTAGACCCGGCTGCGCGGGATGTTGCGGCTTTGCGCGTGATCCTCGCGGAACCGCGCCAACTCTTTCACCACAGCCAGAAACCGCGGCGCCGAGGATCGCGTCTTGATCCGCTGCCACGCCTCATCGGGGCGGGTGATGTAGGTCTCGGGATCGGTCAGGATCGACAGTTCCTCCTCGACCCAGGCGGTGCGTTTGGTCTTTTCCAACTCGCGCGACAGATATTCGTAGATCACCCGCAGATGCGTCACATCGGCCAGCGCATAGGTCTTTTGCGCATCGGTCAGCGGCCGCCGCGACCAGTCGGTAAAGCGCGAGGTCTTGTCGACGCTCGCCTTGGCGATCTTCTTGACCAGCGTCTCATAGCCGACCTGCTCGCCAAAGCCGCAGACCATCGCGGCGACCTGGGTGTCGAACAGGGGCTTGGGGACCACCCCACCCTCGACACAGAATATCTCGAGGTCCTGGCGGGCCGCGTGGAACACCTTGACCGTGCTCTCATGGGTCAGAAGATCGTAGAGCGGTGCCAGCGACAGGCCCTCGGCCAGAGGATCGACCAGAACCGCATCGCCGTCGTCCGGCAAGGCCATCTGCACCAGACACAGCTTCGACCAATAGGTCCGCTCGCGCAGGAACTCGGTGTCGATGGTGACGTAAGCGGCGGATTTCGCGGCCGTGCAGAATGCGGCAAGGCTGTCGGTATCGGTGATCGTGCGCATGTGGGGGCATGTATCCTTGGGGTCGAAGGCTGCGCCCGTCATAGGCAATGGCCCCGGCGATGGAAAGGCTGCAATGGCTGCAGGGGTCGGATCCGCCTTGCGGGCAACAGCGACCACGCGGATCAGGGCTAGACCACCGGGTTTAGGTCGCCGGTTGCAAACCGGCGCAGGACGGAGGGGTAAAGCCGATGCTCGAAGGGCAGCACACGTGCAGCCAGCGCCTCGGGCGTGTCGCCGGGCAATACCGGCACC
The DNA here is from genome assembly GCA_037968375.1 of Paracoccaceae bacterium. Lineage (GTDB taxonomy): Bacteria > Pseudomonadota > Alphaproteobacteria > Rhodobacterales > Rhodobacteraceae > CANNFR01. Next base: position 6,394 of record JBBKVJ010000137.1, read on the forward strand.
CGCGCCTGGCCCAGGATCGGGCCACCGTCCAGGTCCGCTGTCACCTGATGCACCGTGCAGCCCGCCTCGGCATCGCCCGCAGCGATGGCGCGGGCATGGGTGTCGAGGCCGGGGTATTTCGGCAAAAGCGAAGGATGGATGTTCAGCATCCGGCCCTGCCAACCGGCCACGAAACCAGGCGTCAGCACCCGCATGAAGCCTGCAAGGCAAAGGATATCGGGCCGCACCCGGGCCAGCGCCACGTTCAGCGCCGCCTCGAAATCTTCGCGCGTGTCATGGGCGCGGTGATCGACCACTGCCACCGGCACACCCGCTGCCGCAGCCAAGGGCAGTCCGCCCGCACCCGGCACGTTCGAGACCACGATCGCAGGCCGTGCGGGATGATCGCCGGTCATGTCGCGCACCAATGCGGCCATGTTCGACCCGCCGCCGGAAATCAGTATCCCGACACGGATCACAACAGACTGCCCCGGTAGGCCACCCCCTGCCCCAGGACAACACGGCCAAGCGCATGCACCCGCTCGCCCGCCGCCATCAGGTCGCGCGCGATGTCTTCCGCCCGGTCCGGGGCCACGGCCAGCACCATGCCGATGCCGCTGTTGAAGGTCTTCAACAGTTCCGCCTCGGCAAGTCCGCCTTCACGGGCCAGCCAGCCAAAGACCAGCGGCAAGGCCCAGGCGCCCAGATCGACCTCTGCACCCAACCCCTCGGGCAGGACGCGCGGCAGGTTCTCGGTGAGGCCGCCGCCGGTAATATGGGCCGCTGCATGCACGCCGCCGGGCCGCATCGCCGCCAGCAGCGGCTTCACATATAACC
>JBBKVJ010000138.1:0-7491 GCA_037968375.1 Paracoccaceae bacterium
TAAAACAGCGCCGCCTGAGCTTCCTGCCTTGATCCCATCATCGCTATATCCCCCAATCAATATGGGAATTGAATCAGCGATACTTGCCTCGATCAAGGAAGAGTTTTTCAACAAAATACGCCACCGACAAGACCCAGCGCCTGCAGCACACTATCCCCGACAGCGGGCTGGCAACCCTGCGCGAGGCCGAGGCCACGCTGGAACGCCTGCAAGCCCGTCAGGGCGAGCTGGACGCAACAGCCTTCGCGATGACGGAACTTGAGGCCACCGGTTCGGCCGAAGCCTTGCGCGACAAACTGGCCGACGAAGGCTGCGGCACACCGATCCAGTCCAGCGCCGATCAGGTACTGGAACGGCTGAAAGCCAGGCAGAAAGACCGCAAAGACACTGCGGCCTAACCACCCCTTCGATCCAAACCCAAGGAAGCCAGAAAATGTCAGATGACCAGATCACCCAACGCCCGTCCAACGCCTGGACCGTCTTCACAGTCTTCAGCTTCATCGTCGCTGCAGGCATGATGGCAGGCGGTATCTACAACCTTGACGCCAGTTTTGCCGCCAAGGGCTTTTATGCGATGTCGGCCCTGATGCTGGTGCACACCACGGTCTCGATCACCAAGACGTTGCGCGACAACGAGGAATCCAAGCGCCTGCACAACCGACTTGATGAGGCGCGCACCGAGAAACTGCTGATGGAGGTCAACGGCCCGCGCGCCGCCTGATCGCCGATTGCCCCAAGGGCGGACACGTGAAGGGGGCGGGCCTTACCGGCAGGGAAAGCCCCCCCCCCCGTGCGTTGCGTCAGCCCGCCCAGGCCTGAAACAACATGCCGGCTACGAACGAGCCGACCAACGCGAAGCCCACATAAGCCGCGAAGACCCTGGGCCGGACCAGCGCCCAGACAGCAATGGCGGCGGGCAGCGAGGTCACACCGCCGGCCACCAGAAACGCCAGACCGGCACCGGGCGCCATGCCCTGCTCGATCAGCCCGCCGACCAGCGGCAGTGCGGCGTAGCCGTTCAGATAGGCGGGCACACCGACCAGTGTCGCGATCGCAATGGGCGCCAGCCCCTCACCGCCCAGCGTGCGGCTGACCAGATCGGCGGGCAGCCAGGCCAGCATCAGGCTTTCCAAAAGGAACGCCAGCGTCAGCCACTTGCCCAGGAACAAAGTCGATTTCAAAGCCTCGCGCCCGAATTTGGCGCGTCGGGCCGGATCGCCCCAGAACCGCCAAACAATCGGTGCCGCGACCCGCACCTTGCCGCCGCCGCAACCGCCATCGCCGACGCCCGCGCGCAACGGATCGGCAAAGGCTGCAGTGCCAGCCATCAGGTGTACGGTGAACCCGCCGAACAGGCCAAGGCCCACGGCAGCGGCAGTCTTGGCCAGCGCGAACTCCAGCCCCAGCACGCCGCTGGTCAGCACGAACATCGAGGGGTCCATCACCGGCGAGGCCAGCCAGAACGCCATAACCGCCGACAACGGCACGCCCATCGCAAGTAGCGCCGCGATCAGCGGGATCACCCCGCACGAGCAGAACGGCGACAGCCCACCGGCCAACGCCGCAACCCCGATCATCACCACCGGCGCGCCAGTAAACGCCCGCGCGATCAGCCCGTCAGCACTGGTGGCGCCCGCGTACGCGGCAATGGCGATGGAGAGCAGAAGGAACGGTGCCACGCCGATCAGGGCTTCTGCAGTAAAGCTAAGGCTCAGAAATCCCTGCGCCGGGTTGAACAGCATCACACCGGAAAGTATCGCCAGAATTATCAGCCAGACCCGATGCTTTTGCCATATCAAACGGGCGGCAGCGGCAGGCGCCGATGGCTCTTGCAGGGGAAGGTCTGACATTTCTATACTCCTAGCAAAGTGGTTCTATTAGAGGTGAAAAATGGGGCCCGATTTCACGCCGCATCCTCCTGCGACAGCCGGAAACCGGTGCAGCATTCCGAGGTCAGAAACGCCACCGTCCGGTTCATCGCCGCGTAGTCGGCGCGGTTGACGATCTGCCGCCCCTGCCGTTCCTGGGCAACCAGTCCGGCGGCAACCAGCGCGCCCAGATGATGCGCCAGCGTTGAGGGCGGCGTGCCCAGATGCGCGCCGATATCGCCCACCGTCAGCCCATCTTCGCCGGCCCGAACCAGTAACCGAAAGATCGACAGCCGCGCCTCGTGGCCGAGGGCGGACAGGGCACGGGCTATGGATTCGTGTTCGGTCATGAGGGATAAAGTAACTATATTTCTAGTTTTGTAAAGGTGTTTTCTGTAGATCGGTATTCTTTTGAGGGGCAGCCACAGAGGGCAGCGGTTGACCGAGGGTAGCCGCTTCCGACGATTGTGGTCGCCGCTTTATGGGCACGCATACCCCGCCTTCAATCGTCGCGCTGACGTCACCATAGCGGCGGCCCGTGCCGGGTCTCGATTCCGGGCGGGGCTTCGCTCAGGCGGTCTCGGTCCAGAGCGCCATAATTTGCTCTCCCATCCCGCCACTCACAATGGCCAGAACACCAAGATTGCCGGCACCGACACCGCCACCACCAGAATCTCGAGCGGCAGACCCATCCGCCAATAATCGCCGAACGAATACCCCCCCGGCCCCAGGATCAGCGTGTTGTTCTTGTGCCCGATGGGGGTCAGGAACGCGCAGGACGCCGCCACCGCCACCGCCATCAGGAACGGGTCGGGCGACACCCCCAAAGTCGTCGCCATCTCGATCCCGATGGGGGCCGCGACAATCGCGGTCGCGGTGTTGTTCAGCACGTCCGACAGCGACATCGTCACCACCATCAACACCGTCAGAATGGCCCACGGCGCCCAGCCATCAGTCAACCCCACAAGGGCCGCCGCGATCAGTTCGGTACCGCCCGAGGTTTCCAGCGCCGATCCCAGCGGGATCATCGAGCCCAACAAAACCACCACCGGCCATTCGATATGGTCATAAAGCTCGGACAATGGCAGGATCCGGGTCAGTACGTAGCCGACAACGACAATCCCCAGCGCAATCGGCAGATAGATCAGCCCCAGACTCGCCGCAGCGACGGCACCGCCGAATAGCCCGATGGCCAGCCAGGTCTTGGTGGTGTCGGTCACTGCCAGCCCCCGGTCGGCCAATGGCAGAACGCCCAGCCAATCGGCCACATCGTCGATCATGTCGCCCGGCGCTAGCAGCAGCAGGATATCGCCCGGCTGCACCACGGTCTTGCGCAACTGGCTGGTGATCCGCCGGCCCTGCCGCGAGATGCCCATCACCACAGTCCGATGCCGCCAGTCAAGGCCCAGCGCCTGGCTCGACTTGCCGGCGATCCGGGCATCGCGTGGTACCACGACCTCGATGATCGCCAGACCCTCGGCATCGGCGCGGATCATCTCTTCGCGCTCGGCCTCGGAGAAATCCAGCGACAGCGCGGCGCGGAACTCATCCAGCGCATCCGGCGTCGCCTCCAGCACCAGCGCATCACCCTCGGCTATCTCCACCTCGCGCGCCGCCCCGAACCGCCGCTTGCCACCGCGCACCAGCCCCAGGATCGCCACCCCGGCCTTGTCGGCATCAACATAAAGATCACGCACCGTGCGCCCGGCCAGCTTCGAACCCTCAGGCACCGTCAATTCGGCAATATACTGCGCCACCTCGCGCGCCGCCTCGCCCGCCTGCGCACCATCCGGCGTCGGGATCAGCCGCCAGCCGATCAACGCCACGAAGGCCAGCCCGACCAGCGCCGTGATGGCCCCCACCGGCGCGAAGTCGAACATCGCGAAAGGCTCACCCAGACTTTCCTCGCGGATCGAGGCGATAATGATATTCGGTGGTGTCCCGATCAGCGTCGCCATGCCGCCGAGGATCGTCGCAAAGCTGAGCGGCATCAGTGACAGCCCCGGCATCCGCCCGGCCTTGCGCGCAGTCTGCACATCGACCGGCATCAACAAGGCCAGCGCCGCCACGTTGTTCATGAACGCCGACAACACCGCCCCGACACCGCCCATGATCGCGATATGCGCGCCCAAGCCCCGCGTCGCGTCGATCATCGTCCGGGTGATCAGAAATACCGCCCCCGACCGCACCAGCCCGGCCGATACGACCAGCACCAACGCCACGATGATCGTCGCGGGATGGCCAAAGCCCGCAAAGGCATTGGCCACCGGCACCACGCCCGACACAACGCCCACCAGCAGCCCCGAAAACGCCACCAGATCATAGCGCCAGCGCCCCCACAGCAGCATGCCAAAGACCGCCCCGAAAATGGCGAAAAGGATGATCTGGTCGGTCGTCATGCGCGTCTCCCGGCTATGACCCTCAGCCAATCGGAACGGCGGCCTGAATGCAACGCCCCGCCGGGCTTGCAGGGTCCACGGCGCCTCGCCTATAGAGGCGTGCGTTCCAGAGGCGACGATCGGAGAGACGACATGGCAGGCCATTCGAAATGGGCGAACATCCAGCACCGCAAGGGCAAACAGGACAAGGTTCGCGCCAAGGTCTTTTCGAAACTGTCGAAGGAAATCACCGTCGCCGCCCGCATGGGCGAGCCTTATCCCGACAAGAATCCCCGCCTGCGCCTCGCTGTGAAAGAGGCCCGCTCCAATTCGATGCCGAAAGACAACATCGACCGCGCGATCAAGAAGGCCATCGGCGGTGACGCCGAGAATTACGAGGAAATCCGCTACGAGGGCTATGGCCCGAACGGCGTCGCGGTGATCGTCGAGGCGATGACCGACAACCGCAACCGCACCGCCTCAAGCGTCCGCTCGACCTTCGCCAAACACGGCGGCAACCTCGGCGAAACCGGCTCGGTTTCGTTCATGTTCGAGCGCAAGGGCGAGGTCATGTATCCGGCCAGCGTCGGTGACGCCGAGACCGTGATGATGGCCGCCATCGAGGCCGGTGCCGAGGATGTCGAAAGCGATGAGGAAGCCCACTGGATCTACTGCGCCGACACCGACCTCAATGCCGTCGCGACGGCGCTTGAGACACAGCTGGGCGAAAGCGAGACCACCAAGTTCGTCTGGAAACCGCAGACCACGACCGAGCCGGACCTTGAGGGCATGCAATCGCTGATGAAGCTGATCGAGACGCTTGAGGATGACGATGACGTGCAGACCGTGACGGCGAATTTCGAAGCCTCGGACGAGGTGATGGACGCACTGTGAGGGTGGGGGGGAGGCGATAATGGCCTGGTCGAGACGTGGTGAATGGCTGGTTTGAGCCCTTTGTGACGAATGCTGCACAGTAAACAAATGACGGCTCCTTTCGCAAAACCCTATTCAGAAGCAACATCCCTGTCCGGAGAGTCGAGTCGTTTGATGTAGGCGCGGAATTCATCCGTCGACGCGAAACACCTAAACCCAGCCGCGCTGGCCAGAGAGATCAACTCAGCAGTCTCGTCGAGTAGAACAGCGACGGGTTGGGAAAGTTCAGATTGAACGCCCAAAGGCCAAGCAAGGTCAAGAATGGCGCGCTGCTCACCCGTTGCCGCATCAACGTACTCCCACTGCATCTCTCCAGAGGCGTAGCCCTGATCTGCCACCCACGCGTTCAGCTCTTCCAGGGCGCGCGACTCGTCTTCATTCGCGATGCCCCCCAGCAGCGGGCGGTCAGTCAGTCGTACGGCCCCACCCTCTCTCAAAATATCTTTTTCGTCGTGTAAGAGCGTGGCGAGGCAGGTGTTTGCCGCCTCTGCCAGCAGCACCTTTCGGGCCTCAAGGAAGTCTTGAAAGGCCTCAATGCGCCACAACGCCGTGTCGTTCGGGATCCACTGAGAGGCCAGAGCGCCGGGGTGCTTCTCTTCGATCTCGGGGAAGTAGTCTTCCGGACGGCGGTCACTGATGCGCAAATTCGTATCCTTCGTTAGGAAACAGAAGTTGCCAAGCGCATTTACCTCGGCACGCTCAAAACTCGCCTTATACAGCCGCGAGCGCGGGAAAATGTGATGCACCTCAAGCTTATTCATCTTACCCAGAAGGCTCAATTTCAACGGCAGGCCCGTGCCCCAATCGCGCGCCTCGGTCATGCGGGTGAGCATGTAGAGCACGGGGTAGAACCGCGATCCGACGCTCCAGCTGTGAAAGTGGCCGGGTTCCACCCGCAGGCCGCCTTGGCTGAGGCGCAGCTCCGCTACCAGTTTGTCCAGATCGCCTCCGCTCTGTTCGAGTATGCCGAGGTCTTTGTCGATGGTGCTTTCTGTCGAGGCTGAGTAGCGCCCCCACATGCCACTTTGCACGTACCAAAAAAGCAGTTTGTCGCGGGTCTTTTCATCGAGCGTCCCACCATGTGTATCAAGGTAGCGGACCATGACAGGGATCGCGAACCGGGCGAACAAAACCCGTTCGTGATCCAGACCGAGCCGCCCGCCGATCATGTTGAGGCAGGTGTCAATGTGCCGGACCGCCTTCTTGAGCGCTGTGGCAATATCCCCTGCGCCCTTGTCGTGCAGGTGAAGGAATTTGGCCTCTCCCGTCAATGCGGTATTGACCGACCGCAACAGCCAATCAAGCGTGAAGCCGTAGCCCTCACTCTTCCAGCGAGCGATGCTTTCCTTCATTGTATCACGCGCATCTGGCCAGTCTGAACAAATTTTGGCCAAAGCCAAATCGCCCTTAGATAACTTGGTGCCGCCACTGTTCACACGGTTAAAGATATCCACCACGACATCGAGCGTCTTGTCCGCCCCTGTCACTTCTTCGATATGAAAGTCTTTCTGGCTTACTCCCAAAAGTTGGTTAAGGCGTCCCGCATATTCGCCAACGCGCGGACCGGTCTCTGGGTTTTGGCTCAGCTTTGTGATGAACTGGCCGATACCGGCATTCCCCTGTCGCATAAGCTCTGTCACGTCGATCCACAGGGGATCGTCGCGCATCTTAATCGGCTGCCAGAACTCGAATTCTTCGGTTTCAATGTTGAAGCGCAGGTCGGTAAATGCCTTAGCATTGCCATCGAAAAACCGAGGTGGCTTGCCTCTAAGCACACCGTATAGCGATGTGATCCGCTGCTGACCGTCGAGCAAAAGCTTCACCACACCCGGCGCAAGTGTACCATCGCCGCGGTGTGTCGCTGTGGAGGCATCGGTCGCCCAAACAAGAAGGCTGCCGACAGGATGACCTCGATATAGTGACTGAAACAGCCCCCTCACCTGCTCCCTCCCCCACACATAGCCGCGCTGGAATTCGGGCAGGGCCATATGGCCATTGTCGATGTAAGTCAGGATCGATGAAATATTCACACGGGTCACCTTTGGATTCCATACTTCCACAATGCTCAAGTCGGGATGGCGACGCAAGACAGTGGCCATTGGTGCTCATGCAGCGAAATGGCTGCTTCGTCCGCACAACAGACGAACGTCTCAACCCCCGTATGACGCATCGCGTCTTCACCCCACCACCCGAACCCGGTCAAGAGTTAATTTTTCATGACCAACACCCTCCTAACCCATTGAAAACAAACGATCAGACCAGCGTCGCACATGTGAACACCCCCGCCTGCCCACCTCCTGACGCCTCCCTTT
>JBBKVJ010000139.1:0-4548 GCA_037968375.1 Paracoccaceae bacterium
GTTCAGGCTCTCGTGGTAGCGCTTGTTGTTGTGGTAGTCTACGAAAGCCCCGATCTGACGCTCAAGATCGGCGGTAATCGTCCCGTTTTCAACCGGGCATGGTCGCAGAATCTGCGCAGCCATTTTAGTTTCATTGCGGGTGTAATGCCGCCGATACCCATTCTCGGTCGGTCGTGGTTGTAAGTCCAAAGCCATTGTGTGGCGAAGTGCTGCGCCTCCTCGATGCTGTTGATTATGTATTGGTCGAGCCATTCATGGCGGACCGTGCGGTTGTAGCACTCGATGTAGGCGTTCTGCCGTGGCTGGCCCGGCTAGATTTGCGCCAAGGCATTATCGTGTTTCCCAGCCCATTCCAGCAGGTTGTGACGGATGTATTCTTGGACGTTGTCCATACGATTAGCTTGGGGTTTCCCGCGCCATTCGATGATGTTGTCCGGGCTGCGGATGACGTGCTCGGCAGCCAGCGAGAAGTCAACTTCCATGCCGAACCCCTCGCGGTTAAAGTCATCCAGCACATTCAGCAGGTGGAACGCTCGGCCAGCGGCCAGGCGGTCGGCCACGAAATCCATCGCCCAGGTGACGTTCGGCCACTCTGGCACCGCAAGGGCGTCCGGCATGTCTCGCTTCAACCGTTTCCGGGGTTTGACCCGTAGGTTCAGCTCCAGCGCACAGTAGATGCGACAAACCCGTTTGTGGTTCCAGGAGTGCCCTTTCACGTTACGCAGACGCAGGAAGCACAGCCCAAAGCCGCATGTCCTGCGGGCGCCGGTCAAGCCGACAAGCAGGTCAACAGGTCAGCGATCAGATCGTTCTCATCGCTGAGCAGCGGGCTGTAGCGGTAGCAGGTTTTGCTAACGCCAAAAGCCCGGCAGGCCAGCGCGATGCTGACGCCTCGATGCCTTACTGCTTTGGCGGTCATCTCGCGACGCAGAGACGGCCGCACTACTTTTTCCCAAGGGCTTCCTTTATCAAGTCAGCTGCATGCTCAGGTCCTCATACATGCGTTTCAACCGCCGGTTCTTATCTTCCAGGCTCCTCATCTGGCTGATCATCGACGCGTCCATGCCGCCATACTTTGCCCGCCATTTATAGAACGACGCCATGCTCGCGGCACAGCTCAGCCACCGGCACGCCGCCTTCGGCCTGTCGCCGGATCACAATGATCTGGGGTTCACTAAATCTCGTCATCTTCATCAGAATCCCCTCAATCACCTTGCTGAAAAATTCAGCGTCCGCATCGCCTTAGTTTTGAGGCGGACTACTCACCGAAACCGAATCATCGGCCCACAGCTTGTCACACAATTCGTAGGCCGCGATCGTGCCGTCGAGGCCAGCGCCGAGTACCACAACATGTGCCACCTTATTCTCTTTCAAATGGCCTGACCGAACCTGGGCTTCAACGCCGAACCACCGCAGCGGATTGATCAGAGCTTAGCGCCTTGGCGGGGTCGGCGTTGATTTGGGTCAAAGCCGACTTTGGTGATCTGAGGCAAAGAGAACATCAGCTCCAAACGACGCTAAGCGCAATGCCAAAGGCCGCCGCCTTTCCACCATATCCGCCGCGCGATTCCGTCTAACGGCGGCTGGCAGGATCATCCCAGTTAGACGATACATCAGGATGTTCCTGATCCGAGGAAAACATGACCGAACCGACAGACGCCGATCTTCCCATTCAAGTGGTCCGCCGCGATTCCGCTTCGGCAACAGTGCCACCCCGCCGCTTCCGGTTCCGGCGGCAATATCTGCTTGTCCTGCTGTTGCCGGTCTTCATGTTCAGCGGCGCCGTGATCGGGATGTATTTCCAGCCCCCCGCCTTGCAGAAGTTTTTCGCCCTTACCGGATGGCAGCCCGGCGGCGGTTCGCCAACGCCGATTGCACTTCCGCCCGACATCGAATTGCCGCCGGAGATGGTGGAAACCATGCAGGCGACCGATGTTGTCGGTCTGGCGCGCCTGATGCCGCAGGGCGATGTGTCGATCGTGGCGCCGCCCTATGGCGCGGGGGATGCGCGGATCGCGGAGATCCTTGTCGCAACCGGTGACCGCGTCGAAAAAGGCAGCGTTGTTGCCCGGCTGGACAATGAGGGCCCGCTGGAAAGTGCCGTGCTGCTGGCCGAAGCCAATCTCGCAGTCCGGCAGGCGGCGCTGATGCAGACCCGGGCCGCGGTGCAAAACAGCGAAGGTGAGGCGCGGGCCGGGTTGGAACAGGCCGAGACTGCCGCCATTGAGGCCGCCGCGGAATACCTGCGCGCGCAGGAATTGTTTCAACGCGGAGTGGTCACACAGGCGGCGTTGGACGCCTCTGTCGCCGCTGAACGACAGGCCGCGCTCGCGGTGCAGAAGGCGCAGGCCACATTGGCGCGCTTTACCGCCCAAGGCGTGGGCATGCAGCCCGATGTTGTCGTTGCCGCCCGTAACCTTGATGCAGCAGATGCCGACCTCGCCCGCGCCCGCAGCGACCTGACCCGTGCGGCGGTTCTGGCCCCGATAACCGGCGTGGTGCTGGATGTTCACGCCCGTGCCGGCGAGCGCCCGCCCGCCGCCGGCATCATGGAGGTGGGCTATACCGATCAGATGATGGCCGAGGTCGAGGTCTATCAGGACCGCATCGGCCTGGTCGCCGAAGGTCAAGCGGTAGAACTGGTCGCCGTCGCCATCGGCCAGACCCTGCAGGGCCGGGTTCGGTCGATCGGGCTGACGGTGGGTCGGCAAGGGCTGATATCGGATGACACTGCCGCCAATACAGATGCCCGCGTCATCACGGTCATGGTTCAGCTCGACGCCAATTCGTCGGCTATCGCCGCGCGCTTTACCAACCTTGAGGTGATCGCACGGATCGACACGCGGACCGCGGCCCCGGCGCAGGAATCACAATGAGCCGGTTGCTGCAATGGCTGTTCGGACGGCTGCCGATCGGCTGGTTGCAGCTGACCCACAGCCGGGCCCGCTTTGCCGCCGCTCTGTCGGGCGTGGCCTTCGCCAATGTGCTGGTCTTCGTACAACTCGGCATCATGAACTCGATGGCCACGGCCACGCTGACACCCTACGGGTTCTTTCAGGCTGACATCATGATTTCGGCCTCGGATGCCAATTCGATGACCGAGGGCGGCAATGTCGCGCGGCAATGGCTGTTTCAGGCGCTGGCCGATCCTGACGTGACCGCTGGCACCGGCCTTTTCATCGCGAATGTCAGCTGGGCGCGTCCGACCAAAACCTTGTCACTGACCACCTATGGCATTGACCCGACCCTGTCTGCGTTCCTGTCCCCGGCGATGGCGCGCAAGACCGGGACGCTGCAGTTGCCGAACGCAGGTATCCTCGACATGTTCAGCCGTGGCCTGCCGCGCGAAGAGGCGGCCGCCATCCGCCCTCAGACACCGACCTCGTTTGAAGTGTCGGGCACCACGCTGACGCTCTACGATACGTTTCAGGGCGGCGGCGGGTTTGGCGGCGACGGGTTCATGATGGTCTCGGACCAGACGTTCATCAATCTGTTTCCCGCCCGCAGTTCGGCCGCACCCGACCATATCCTGCTGCAAATCGCGCGCGGTGCGGACCCGGAGATGGTCGCGGCCCGGCTGCGCGATCTGATCTCGGACAAAACCCTGCGCATTCGAGGCTATGCGCAGGCAGCCGCCGACGATCTGAGTTATCAGCAGACCAAGCGCCCGACCGGGATCATCTTCGGCTTTGGCGTGATCATCGGCATTCTGGTGGGCATCGTGATCGTCTATCAGGTGCTGTCTACGGATGTGGCCGATCACCTAAGCGAATATGCCACCTTCAAAGCTATGGGTTATCCCCAGCGGTTCTTCCTTGGCATCGTTTTCGAGGAGGCGCTGATCCTTGCCATTCTGGGGTTCATACCGGGGTTCATCGTTGCCAGCGGGTTGCTGACGGGGATGAAGAAGGCGACCTCGCTGCCACTGGCCATGACGTTGGACATGGCGGTCATGGTGTTCATCGGCACCTTGGTCGCCTGTACGATCTCCGGCGCCATCGCCACCCGGCGGCTGGTTGCGGCCGATCCCGCCGATCTGTTCTGAGGGGCCTGCAATGTCAGAGGACACTCCGATCGACGTGACCAGCCTGAACCATTGGTTCGGCACCGGCGAGGCACGCAAGCAGGCCATCTATAATGTGGACCTGCAAGTGAAACGCGGCAGCCTGACCGTGTTGATGGGCCCGTCAGGTTCGGGCAAGACCACGGTGCTGACCCTGATGGGTTGCCTGCGCGATGTGCAGGATGGCTCCGTCCAGCTTTTGGGTCACGAACTGAACGGCGCGGATCGCACCCTGAACGAAGCATTGCGGCGTAGGCTGGGCTTCATCTTTCAGGCCCACAACCTGCACGATAGCCTGAACGCCCTGCAAAACGTGCTGATGGGGCTGCAGGTGCATGGCCTGCCCGACCGTGTCGCGCAACAAGACGCCGCCCGCCACGCCCTGTCCCTCGTGGGGCTGAATGATCGGATGGGCTATTTGCCGGCGAACCTGTCGGGCGGGCAGAAGCAACGCGTCGCAGTGGCGCGCGCTTTGGTGGGAAATC